>CAZDRW010000101.1:283-9366 GCA_964507555.1 uncultured Desulfarculaceae bacterium | reverse complement strand
CGCGAAGGCATAGCCAAGTTAGGGACGGTTGCCGTCACCGCCGGGGCCAGCACCCCCAACTGGGTTATAAAGCGGCTGCTGCGAGAGTTAGCCTCCATCCGTTCCGTCAAAGAAGGCGGCATTCGCTTTTGGCTGCGCCGTAGCTTCCGCTTCATGGTGCTAAGCCAGTTGGTGGTGGCCTTGGGCGCAGCGGGCATGGCACTGGCCAGCATGCTGTTGCAGGGACTTAAGCCAAGCTGGGACTTGGCGGGCGTGGCCCTGTGTTATATTTATGCTATGCACATTCTCAACCAGTTTTTGGATAAAGAGGCTGGCCAATACAACGATCCCGACCGCGCCCTTTTCTTAAGCAAACACCGAATTTTCCTGATCAGCTCCGGCGTGTTGGGCGCCTCGGCGGCGATGGTGCTGTGTGCGCTATTAGGGGCGCTGCCCTTTGCCTTGGTGGCGGTGATGAGCATCCTGGGCCTTTTATACTCAGTGCCGGTAGTGCCCCGCCGGCTTGAGAAAAAGATCGGCATCCAGAGGCTCAAGGACATACCCGGCTCCAAGACCCTGTCCGCCAGCCTGGCTTGGGCTTTCATCGTGGCGGTGCTGCCCGCGGTGGCCCAAGGACCCAATTCCTGGATAGGGTTGGGCCTGGCCTTTACCTATACCCTGATACTGATGTTTCTGCGCTGCGCCCTGTTCGATGTTCTTGATGTGCAAGGCGATCTGATCGTAGGCAAGGAAACCATCCCCATTGTGCTGGGCGAGGCCCAGACCCGCCGCTTGCTATGGTGGCTCACTTGGAGTCTGGGCGGAGCCCTGGTGCTGGCCGCACTATGGGGCGGTGTCTCCAGCCTGGCCTGGTGGCTGCTCTTGCCGGTTATGGGCATGGCCGCCATGCAGCTGCTTTGGGCCCGGGCCTGGATTACGCCGGGCTCTATCAGTGAAGGATTGGTCGAACTCAATTTCTGGCTGGCCGGAGCAGTGGCTCTGGGCTGGCTGGCCCTTTAGCCGATAAAAGGAGGAAGCGCATGGATGTTAAACAAGCAGCGTTCAAGAGGCGATCGGTGCGTAGTTTCACCCCCAAGGAAATACCGGCTTCTGTCTTAGAGGAAATGGTGGACGCGGCCCGGGTGGGCCCCTCGGCGGCCAACCGCCAGCCCTTGGAGTATGTGGTTGTCACTGACGCCCAATTGCGTGCCCAGGTGTTCGAGTGCCTTAAATGGGCGGCCTATATTGCGCCCAAAGGCGACCCCCAACCCGGTCACGAGCCCACGGCTTATGTAGTGGTGGTCAAACGGACGGACTACGAGCTTGGCAACATGACTTCCTACGACGTAGGCGCCGCGGTGCAGACCCTGATGCTGGTGGGAGTGGAAAACGGCTTGGGCTCCTGCTGGATCAAGTCAGTCAACTATCCCAAGGTTAGCAAACTGCTTGATGTGCCCAAGAGTCTTGAGATTGACAGTGTTATCGCCTTCGGCTTCCCGGACGAGGAACCCTCCTTGGTTAATTTGAAGCCGGAGGAGGAGGGCCTGGAGGTCATCAAATATTGGCGGGACGAAACAGGCCGGCATTTTACGCCCAAGCGGGCCCTGGTCACAGTTATGCACAAGGACCGTTATAAAGCCTAGACCTGATAATCCATCTTTATCCGGCTTGGCCCAGGAGTCCAAGGCCTCATGGGTCGAGCCGGTTAATTGTCTTGTGAGAGTTCCCAGGCGCGGCGGTCAAAACGCTGGGCCACGATAAGATCGAAATCCTGCCCCAGGTGCCGGTGCTGGCTGAACATAAGCTTCTTAACCCGGCCCCATAAGGAATCCAGTTCCTTTAGGCTCTTCACTTCGTTAAGCAGGCGGGAAACCTTTTCCAAGAAATTGGTGCGAATGCGCTCGCTGTTAAGCTCAAAGAGATCGCGCAGGCTCTGCTGGCGATCGTGGCCCAGCGGCAAGCCAAGGCCCTCCTCCCAGGCCTGGTTGAACATCTCTTCCAACTGATCCAGATTCTCGGCTGCGGCCATTTGGTTCCGCACCCTCTCCATCATCTCTTGGCCAAGGCGGGCCAGGTTTTCCTGAAAAGCCTTTTCCAAACGTTCGCCAAAGTCCAGGGTGTGGTAATGGGTCAGCTTTAACTTCCTCAGTTCCTGATGGTAAAGGCGCTTGAGCTTTGATACGTCCTTGGCCCGACGCACGGCTTCGATCTTTCGGTCCAAGCTGACCGGATCGGCAATATCCAGCGACAATTCGCGCCGGAGGGGATCGTAGTGCAGGCGCAAGCCCTCTTTGGCTTTTTGCATGCGTTGTAAAATCCGGGGCTTTTCTATCAGGGAATCCACATCCAAAGTGGTGATGGCCTCGTTGACCATCTCGAACTTGCGCGCCATCACCTTGGCCAAGGGAGCGAAGCTAACCTTTTTCGGCGGAGGATCCCACTTCAATTCCTGGGCGGCGGCCAGCCCCAAGAACAACAACCTAACCTGGTTGGGGTAGGTCAAGCGCTCGGCTGCGGGCGCGTAATTAACTAGGCCCAGATCGCGCGCCGGATCGCCCAAGCTAAGAAGAAGATACTCTTTCTGATCCTGCTCAAGACTGTTCAACCCTCTCCGAATTCGCAAGCCTTCAAACAGATCGCGTTCGAAGTGAGTCACTCCCATGGACCGCAAGCCCTTGAGCCGGTAAATGTAGACCAACGGCACTTGCTGCCGGGACAATTCCAGATCCAACCAACTGACATACAGCAGCCCGCGCAGCTTGAGAATGCGCTCCAGGCCGAACTCCAGAGCCCCCTCCCGCAGCAAGTGATCCCTTCCCTTAGCCGGCAAACGGGTTGTCTCCAAAAGGTGACGCAAGCTGGAAGTAGGGGCATCTCCATCTTGGATGTCTCTGTAATGCACTAACGCCAGCCTTTGCGCGGCGTATCGCTCTACCGTGGTTTGATGGGCGTGGCTGGCGGGTTTCCCTTGGTTGGTTAAAGCGCGCACCCGCCGCAACAACCAAAAAAAGCGCACCAACAAATCTTCGGTCAGCAGGCCTTCCTGGCTGGAAGCAGTGAACAGCACCGCCAGCAAAAATAGGGTCTCCACAAAAACCGGGTCTTGTCTTTCGACAAGGCTTTGCAAGCATAGCGGGGTATTTTCCCCGTTGAGCATCCGCCAGAATAGATCGTGATGCTCCAAAAGAAAGGTCAAATCATTTATCTGAGCTTTGGCCAGGCCTGCGGCTCGTATCAGCGCGTGCAAAGGCATATCCTGCTCAAAGTTGGTTCTCTCCCAAGCCCCGTGGAGCAGAACCGTGAGCATGAGCAGCTTGCCAAGATGATCGTTGTCCTTGTTTTTAAGAAGTTGGGCCAGGCTTGCGGTGAGCGTTTGAAACTGAAGCGGACTCACCCCCACGATGCCCGCGGCGGTCGGACCAAACTCCACGCGGGCCGCTTCGTGGCTCTTGTGCATGTCCTGAAACAGATCCAAGCGCCTTATATACAGAGCCGAAAGTTTTCGGGCGGCCCGCAGGCGCACCAGCGTATGGGGATGATGGGCCGGCTGGGGCAGCAGGCGTTCCATCATCCTGGGACAATTATGAATCAGGCGTTCGAGGTTGGTCGCGAACAACGGCAGGCTGAAAAGCTGGCCCAGCAAATATTCTTCCAGCCGGCGGCTGAGGCGGCTCTCTTGGCGCACCATGGTCAATAGTTTCGACGCCCCCTGGTCGTTTTCCAACTGGCGATGCCCTTGGGAGGCCAAAAACCGCTGCACGCCATGGATTCCTTGGTCCATGGCCTGGAGCCTTTCATCCGGCACCTGGCGAAGGTCCTGCTCTAATACCAGGTCCATTTCATGCTTTAGCCGCGCAAGCTCATCGGAGGCATCAATAAACCGCGGAGTTAGTGCTCCCGTGGCTTTATCCAAGGTCAGATAAATTCCCGAATCCAAAATATAGGCCTCACGGCCTTCACTTACCTGGCCGCGCAGGGAAGCCAACCAGCTTGGGCTGAGTTGGCTGGGCTCCATTTGGCTCAGGGCCAGACTCAGCTTCAGAAGTCGCGCCTCTATTTCGGCTTCGCTTCCCACTTCCACCAGATGGTTAAAATTCAATATCCGGCGTTCACTGGCATGCACGCAGATCCACAAAAGAGTGAAACCTGCGGTGGCGCCCAAACGCGGGAGCAAGCGCCCTGTGCCGTGCAACTCGCAATTCAAAAACGCCCTGAAAAAATAAGGCCGCGCCATGGAATCGCCCGCATAGAAACGTTCCACGAACTGGCGTACCTGTCCGGCCAGTTCCACCACCTGGTTGATGCGTTCCAGTTTGGCGGGATCATAATCGGCCATGGCTTCTTTGAGGCGGGGACCGGCATGCTCCAACGCCCGCCAGGAGTCTATAAATTCAAATAGATTGAAAAGTTTTAGCATCTTGCGGAAGGATTTAGCCTGTACCCCCCCCAGCTTGCTTATCTGCTGCTGCAGGAATTCTTGCCAATTAAGCCCGGGGTCGGTAATAATTCTTATGGCATCGTCATAGAGCGCGAAAAGCTCGCCAACCTGTTCACCCGTGAGACCGCTGGGGCTGGCCGCTGCGGCTTCTGCCACCGATAGCAACCGAAAAAGTCGAACAATGGTGATGGCCTCTTCCAGGTCGCTGTATCGGCTCAAGTCGGTGAGCGGCTGCAGGGTTGTCTCCGGAAGCTTGCCAAAGGTAACCCGCACCATGGTGGAATGCCCCAGCACAATCAGAAATAGCTGCATCAAGGGCCCTTCCTCCAGACCCAGGAGGGACAGCTTTTCTATATTGGCCAAGGCGGGAGTCCGCGGACCGGCCAGACCATCGGGATTGAGCCAGCTCTCTATGCGCCCCAAACGGGGAGCTTGCTCCATGAGCTTGAAAACTTCATGCAAGGCTGGATTGCGGTTGGTGATTTCAAAGGGTTTACGCAGGCGGCTCAATTCCAGGCCTGGCAAGCCCTGGAAAGTGCCCTGCCTGACTTCCTCCAAAATGTCCAGCACCTTCATCACATAGGAAAAGGAATCCTTGTAGCCGGCCAGAAGTCCCTGGTCGCAACCAGCCAAACGTCGGCGGGATAGCCGGCTCGCCAAGTTGGCGAAAGAAACCACCGGCCGCCGGCGCTTGCCCTCCAGCACCATTATGGTTTCCGGGAATTCACCATTCAGTTTATATAGGCTTTGCCACTCCCGGCGCTGGACTTCGGGCAATAAGGTCCCTTGGCGCGTGAGCTTAAAATATGGACTGAACCAGCGCTCCCAGGCGGCCAGCGCCTTTTGGGCCGAGCCCCTAGGCAACGACAAATCCTGGTACGGCAGAAGGTCGATCTCCTTGGGTTCCACCTTGGTCAGGCTGCGGCCTTCCAAAAGTCCCTCGACAGTTTCGTGATAGACCGATAGCCCGGAGAGAAACGAGTAGAAGTCAAAGAGATTCACCTTCAAGTTTATGTCTTTGCCGCTTTTATAGCGCCGCCGGGTGCGGTAAACGTGGCTGAACATCAAAAACCGTTTGAGTTCGCCTTGGGAAGCGAAGCGCACCATGGCGGTTTCGTTGCTGCCGCCCAAGGGGCGGTCGGCCAAACACAGCACTTCGCCATCTTCCTCGAGCATGTCCCACAAGCGGCCGGACATGAAGTATCCGTAGGCCTCCCGGGTCGTCACCTCACCGGTTGCCTGGTTTTTGGAGGTCTTGCCATGAGCCAGGGCGAGTTCCATGGGACCGCCCACCATCACCATGGCGGCAAAGGGGCCGTGCTTGCCGGTAAAGGCGGTGAGGGAATCCAAAACCTTGAAATCCAGGTGGGGCATGCGGGATTGAATCTCAGGCAATAACAACTCGTGATTCAACGCAACCAAGCCCACCTTGAGGCTCTCGCGCAGGCGCCGGGAAAGAAGATCGCTCAAAAAAGTAACGATCTGGTCAGTGCGGGCCTGCACCTCCACCAGGAAATGCGCAACGTATTGGCGGGGGATCAAATAAAAAGGGCGGCCCTGCTTGCTGAAACGCATCAGGAGGCCCAAGAACTTGAGCACGTCGTTCAACGCGCGGTATTTAGCCGCCACCTGCACCGGATCTTCGAAATCAAGCGATTCCAACAGGCGGGCATCTTTGGGCCCCAGCGCGCTCTGCTCATACAGGCCGAGGCCATAGGCATTCCCCCCGAAACGATCGGGCAAAAAAGGCGGATGGTCTTCCGCCGGGAATGTTCCCAGGGGCACGTCCTCGGGGTCTATGCCCAGTTCCTCAAACCGCTCGGGCGGAATGAAGCGGTAGAGACCCGAAACTCGTGCAACCTCCGGGGGCAGGACGGTCCTGTTGCCTGGCATCAGATTCCCTCTTGGCCTAGGTTGCTGGACGCTGGCAGATGGTAGCTCCCTTCCGCGCAAGTGTCAATCAAGGTTGACGATTGGTTCATGCCTGGCTAGGCTTGACCCCAACCGTAAACTAGCGGTCTTCAGGCCGTCCCCCCTCTTCTATGGAGGCTTTGCCATGTCCCTGGCCCAAAAGCTGATGTCACGCGTAGACTCCTATGCCGACCAGATTGTGGAGGCCCAACGCCGGCTGGTGGCCATTCCCGCCCTGGGCCCCGACAACGGCGGACAGGGCGAGATAGACAAGGCCCTTTGGGTGGAAAAATGGCTCCAGGAGATGAATCTTCGGGTGGAGCGGGTGGACGCGGCCGATGCGCGGGTGGAGAGCGGGCTGCGCCCCAATTTGATCGCCACCATGCCCGGCGGCGAGGGTCCCGCCCGCTGGGCGCTGAGCCATCTGGATGTGGTGCCCACCGGCCCAGCCGACCAGTGGACCAGCGACCCTTGGCAGCTCAGGGTGGAAAACGGCAAGCTCTACGGCCGGGGAGTCTTGGACGACCATGCCGGCGTGGTGGCTTCCCTTTTCGCCCTCAAAGCGCTCATAGAAGAAGGCGTAACCCCGCCAGGCACCGTGGGGCTCATCATGGTTAGCGACGAGGAGACCGGCTCCCTTTACGGGCTTGACCACGTGCTGCAGCAGCGGCCGGAGCTAATCGCTGCCCGCGACTTGGTGGTGATCCCCGACGCCGGCGAAGAAGACGGCTTGTTCATCGAGGTTGCGGAAAAATCCATCCTCTGGCTTAAAGTGGAGGTCACGGGCAAGCAGGTGCACGGCTCCACGCCGGATAAGGGCGTCAATGCCCTTTACGCCTCGGCTCGCATGATGGTGGCGGTTCACGAAATGTATGAGCGCTTTGGCGGGGAAGACCCCATCTTCGTCCCGCCTACCAGCACCTTCGAGCCCACCCGCAAGGAGGCCGGGGTGCCCAACATCAACACCATCCCCGGCAAGGACGTGTTCTACATCGACTGCCGGGTGCTGCCTGACGTGAATCTGGACGAGGTGGACGCAGCCTTTGCACAGCGCTTCCAGGAAATCGCTAAAGAAGAAGGCGTTGCGGTCAAGATCAGCCATGAGCAGCGCCTGCAGGCTCCACCCGCCACGCCCGCCGACGCGCCGGTGGTGCAGGCCTTGGCTAAAGCCATCGAGGTGGTCAAGGGCCAACCCGCCAAGCCCGGCGGGATAGGCGGCGGTACGGTGGCCGCCTTCTTCCGCAAGCGAGGCCTGCCGGCCGCCGTGTGGTGCACCTGGCCCCCCACCCCGCACATGCCGGATGAATGGTGCGATCTAGACAGTCTGCTGGATGACACCAAGGTCCTCGCGCTTTTGTTCGCAGGCTGCTGAGAGGAAAGGGTCGCCAAGACAAACCCGCGCCACTTCTAATTATTATGCTGCAAGCCCAACCCTGGCTTCTAACACAAGCCAGTTCCATCTGCGGCAGCTTGGTTTGTAGTTACCCTTGACGCAAATTTAAGAATCAATGCTAAAATTAGAGGCTAGGTTTTTGGCAGGCATGCTCGCACTGCCAAAAGCAGCGTCGTTTAGCGGTGCGATACCAAATGGTGTGGCTTCGAATTGGAGACAAATCATGGACAGACGCCAATTCCTCAAATACCACATGCAAGGAGCCCTTTACGTGGCCGCCGGCGCGGCCGGGTTTATCTGGCCCTCCACCAGCCTAGCCAAGGATAGCCCCGATGTGGTGATCGTGGAGGGTGATCCGGCCAAGGCCACCCGGGCGGCGGTGGAGCGTCTGGGCGGCATGAAGAAATTCGTCAAGGCCGGCGACCGGGTGGTGATCAAGCCCAACATGTCATTCGCCCAACCCCTGGAGGCTGGCACCAACACCCATCCCCAGGTGGTGCGCACCATCGCCGTGATGTGCCGGGAAGCGGGCGCTAAAAAGGTGATGGTTTTGGACCACCCCCTGCACCGGGAATCCGAATGCGTGCGTTTGGCCGGCATCCAGGCCGCCTGTCAGGGGCTGGATGGAATCGAGGTCCACATGCTCACCAGCCAGCGCCTTTTCGCCAATACCAAGCTGCCCGCCGCCCAAGAAATGCTGGAGAGTGAAATCGCCCGCGAGGTGCTGCGCAGCGAAGTGCTCATCGCCGCGCCGGTGGCCAAAAGCCACGCCGACACCGGGGTGAGCCTGGGCATGAAGGGCATGATGGGCCTGGTCTACGACCGCCATATCATGCACCGGCGCTACAACCTGGACAACAGCATCGTTGACATGTGCACCAAATTGAAGGCCAACCTATCGGTGGTGGACGCCAGCCGGGTGCTCACCAGCGGCGGCCCCGCTGGCCCGGGCGACGTGCTGCTGGCCGATACCGTGATCGCATCCAGCGACATGGTGGCCGCCGACGCCACCACGGTGGCCCTGTTTCCCTGGTATGGCAAGCGCAAGCGCCCCGAGGAGATCGAGCACCTGGTCCTGGCCCACAAAAGGGGCCTGGGCAGGATCGATATTGACAGTCTGAAGGTGCAGAAGGTCAAACTTTGATCTGGCTGCGGCGGCTCTGCCAACTGGTTTCGCTGGGCGGCTTCATCGCCCTACTCATCGCCTCGCTGAACCAGCTGACGCTTTTGATACCGGAGAACTTTTTTCTCCGCTTGGATCCCTTGATCCTTTTGGGCGTCAGCATCAGCGCCAGGAGCTTGGCTTTATCTTACATCCCGGCCTTGCTGGTGATCGTCTCGGGCCTATTCCTGGGCAGGGCG
>CAZDRW010000101.1:0-273 GCA_964507555.1 uncultured Desulfarculaceae bacterium | reverse complement strand
CCAAAGGCGACAAGTCGGCTCTGACTAAATATTCGGCCTGGAAATACCTGCTGCTCATCCTGATCCTCTGCGCGGCCCTGGCCGGCATATCATTGGTTTTCATCGCCTCTCCGATTTCCTTGATCACCAGGCTATACACCGTCATCTTCATCCCCCTGGCCACCTTTTTGGGCGAGATTTTTCTATGGGCCATCCAGCCGTTGGCGGAGTATTTCGACTGGAGCGGGCTCATATATCTGCAGGTCAACCCCCGCTACTTCGCCACCGCCGCCG
>CAZDRW010000100.1:0-9367 GCA_964507555.1 uncultured Desulfarculaceae bacterium | reverse complement strand
CGCCCCGCAGCTTGGCCAGATAGCTATCCACCGGGATGTGCGCGGTCTCCTCGGCCAGGAACCGCCTGAAGTCCTGGCCCAGGACCTCCTCGGGAGAGTAGCCGATCATGGAGCAGAACTCGTCGTTGACGTAAGTGAAGTGGAACTCCATATCCAAGAGCAGGATCCCGTCGTGGGAGTTCTCCACCAGGGCCCGGTAGATGCTTTCGCTTTCCCGCAGGGCTTCCTTGGCCTGCTCGCGCTCGGTCACAACCACCTGCACCCCATCCCAGATAACCTGGCCGTCCGGTCCTTCGTGGGGGGTGGAGGCCAGATCGAACCAGCGCACCTTGCCGCTGGGGAGAACGCACTTGAGGGTGTGGCGGAAGGTGGTCCGGTTCTCCAGGGCCCGCTTTTCCATAGCCATTAGCTCCGGCAAACATTCCGGGTCCACCTGGCCGTACATGGTGGCAGCGTCGTTCAGCACCGCTTCCACCGTCACCTCGTTGAGGCGTTCCACGCTTTTGCTCACATAGTTAAAGCGCCTCCCACCGTCCGCGCCGATCGTTACCTGATAAATCACGGCGTCGGGCAGATTGTCGGCCATGAGGCGGAGCTTTTGTTCGCTCTCCTTGAGAGCCAACTGGGCCAGGGCCCGCTCCCGCATCTGGCTCTGCAGCGCCTCGTTGGCCCGGCCGAGCTGGCTGCGTTCCAAGGCCAGCTGCTCGTTGACCACCTTTTCGCGTCTCAGCCCCCGGTCCAGGCGGCTCAGCAGAAAGCCCACCGGCAGGCTGGCGGCGACCGACAGCAGCGAGGTGCTGCTCACGAACATGATCCAGTTGCCAACGCCCAGCCGGTAGGTTTCCGCCCAGGCCGGGTTGCCGGAATCCAATATCCAGTACAGGCAGAGGAGCAGGAGCGCGTTGCACCCACTGGCCCCTAAGGCCCCCCTGGTGCCATAGAAAAGCGCGGCGGCAACCGCGCAGAAGACGAGCCAGGCCGAGCGCGCGTAGGCGGGGCCCAAGGCGATCAAAAAGGAAACCGTCATTAGGTAGAGCACCGCCACCCACAAGGCGCGGCTGCGGATGAGCTTGTTGTTGGGCAGGAAGGCGCGCAGGATCAAAAGCAGCCAAAGACCCGCGTCCAGGGCGATCAGGCCGTATTGCTCATTGGCAAGAAAGACCGGCAGGGCGGTCAAAGCGGCCAGGGGGTAGAGCACCGTAAAGGCCAAGGCCAGGACGTTGCCGAACCAAAGGCGCCAATCATCCAGCACGAAAGAATCGTGGTCCGGAAAATCAATCTTAGGAGGCAGGATGCGCTTAAAAAAGCCCATGCAAACTCCGGCGCCCGGGGCGAGAGGCGTTGGAAGTCCAACTACAATCGTGGGCAAAACGAGTTATTATCAATAATAATAACTACTATCGATAAAGCGCGACTAATCCTCGGGCAGGCTTTTTTTAATCGGGCGATTCCAGGCCCAAGCGGCCTAAAGATTGAATTGTCTATTATATTGCTGGATTTGGCAAGCGGAAATTACCGAAATCATGACTATATCGGTATATTTTGTCCTCTTGAAACCCATCGAAACCGATCCCTGCTGGGCTTTCGATGTTCTATTTGTTCCTGATAAAATTACCTTTGCGAAATTCGGTGAAGGCTTGCTCCAACTCGGTCTGGGTGTTCATCACGATGGGGCCGTACCAGGCCACCGGCTCATTAAGGGGCTTGCCCGAGACCAAGAGAAAGCGCGCAGGATCTTTCTCGGTGAGCACGCTCACCTGGTCGCCGTCACCGAAAAGCACCAGGGTCTCGGCCTCGATGAAAGGCCCCCGGTCAATATCCGACCAGTTGGCCCCGGTCATCTCGTAGGAAAAGGGATTGCGCTCCCGGCAGAAGAGCCCGCGCCCGCCGATCACGTAGGCGAAGGCCTTATGGCCCCGTGGGATGGGATGCGTGAACTCCACGCCGGGCGGCAGGGCCACGTCCAAATACTCGGGCTCGATAACGATGTCCCCCACCGGCCCTTCAACGCCGCCCACTTGGCCGCAGATCACCTTGACCAGCACCCCGCCTTCCAGCACCGCTTCCGATATGTCGCTTCTTTTGATCTCCCTATAGCGCGGGTCCATCATCTTCTGGGCGGCGGGCAGATTGGCCCAGAGCTGAAAGCCCCACATGAGCTTCTGGTTGTCGCCTTTGGGCATCTCCTGGTGGATCACCCCGCTGCCCGCGGTCATCCACTGCACGTCCCCGGATTCGATCACGCCCTGGTTGCCCATGCTGTCGCCGTGCTCCACCCTACCGTCCAGCACGTAGGTGATGGTCTCGATGCCGCGGTGGGGGTGCCAGGGGAATCCTTTGAGGTAGTGCTTGGGGTCGTTGGAGTGGAAATCATCCAAGAGCAGGAAAGGATCCAAGAGGGGCACCTCGCTGAAGCCGAAGGCCCGTTTCAGATGCACGCCCGCGCCCTCGATGGTGGGCCGGGAGCGGAACACCTTGGCGATCTTGCGGTTTGCGGGCATGTGGCAATGCTCCTATGTATATGGTTGCGCACACGAGGGCCCCAGAAAAGGCCCGCCGCTCCATCTTCTATAAAATGCTAAGCCTGGCGCTGGGAAAAAACAAGCGGAGGTGGGATGGGGCTTCATATGGGCTGGCTTTCGTGCCGGGCCCGGCGCAAATTACATGTTTTTAATTTGACATACCCAACCCAACTCAATAAGCTAATTTTTCTAATCATGCGTATTGGTTTCTAATATTTCTCTGGGGAAAATTCCAATACAAATTTGAAGATGCCCGCGGTTTCCTTTTTAGATCCCGCAGCGGCGATTCCCCCATGTTCTCCGCTGTTCGCAGAAGTTGGTGACATTAATTGGATACCCCCCCGCAGCCGCGGAATGAACCTGGCAAAATGAGCGCTGGCCCGCAAGGCGCGCCAAAAAAATCAGATCCGGTTCCAAGAGGTCACCCATGTCTTTCACACCTAAATACTCCCCTGGTTTGGTTTTCTGCCTTTTGCTGGCAATCGCGGGAACCGCCATGGCCGCGGAACCCGGCCGGGGGCTTGAGGTGGGAAACCAGCCCCGCTACGACCTGACGCCCCACCTTGAGATACTGGAAGCGCCAAAAGAGGGCTTAAGCCTGGATCAGGTCCGGGCCGAGCCATGGAGCCGGCGGTTCCAGCCGGTGAAGGGGCCGTCGCTGGAGTTGCCTTCCAGCGCGCCCCGCGAATATTGGCTGCGCTGCACCATCTTCGCCGCCAAGGGAAGCGCGGCCTCCCGGACCAACTGGATCATCACCACCGATTATGTTTTCATGGGCGAGATCGATCTATACCGTCCCGCGCCCGGCGGCTGGGAGGCGGTCAAGACGGGCCTTTACCTGCCTTTCGCCACCCGGGAACTGACCAACCGCTACTTCGCCTTTCAATTGCCCCGGCTGGACCAGGGGCCGGTCACCTGCTATCTGAGGCTGGAAACCAGGGGGCTCAACCCCATCCGGTTCCAGATATGGTCCGCGCCCGCTTTCCTGAGCCACACCGCCAAGGAGGACTACCTGTACGGGATCTGCTTCGGCGTGCTGGGGGGCATGATCCTGTTCAATCTGTTCATCGCGGTTTCCCTGCGCGACCGGGTTTATTTCCACTACGTGGGCTACATGTTCTTCGCCCTGGTTTCCATGACCTTGCTTCACGGCCAGCTCATGAGCGTGCTGGATCTGGGCGACTATGCGTTCCTCGCCGTTTTCTGGCCCAGCATGGGTTTGTTCACCGCCTTTGCCTATTTGTTCATGCGCGGGGTCCTGAATACCAAACGCTTTTCCCCCCGCATGGACATGCTGCTCCGGTGCGGCTTCTATTACGGATTGGCGATCGCGGCGGCCGGCTTGCTGGGGCAGCATTGGATTGGGCGCTGGCTCACGGTGGGCAGCGGCATCTTCTCGCCCTGGCTGGCCCTGGCCGCGGGATTGGTCAGTTTGCGGCGGGGATTCGCGGCCGCCCGCTATTTCCTGGTGGCTTGGGGCGTGCTGGCAATGGCGGTGGCTATTTTCGCCTTGCAGGAGATCGGTCCCCTGCAAGGCCAATATTGGGCGCGCAACGCCCTGGTGATCGGTACGGCCCTGGAGTCGATCCTGCTTTCCCTGGCCTTGGCGGCGCGCATTCGCAGCCTCCGGCAGGAGCGCGAGGTCTTGCGGCGAAGCGAGCGCCGTTTCAAGGAGCTTAGCCTCACCGATGGCTTGACCGGGCTGTACAACAAGCGCTACTTCACCGAGCGCCTTATAGACGCCCTGGCTGACGGCGGGCCGCACGCCGCGCTATGCCTGTTGATGATCGACATAGACGACTTCAAGCGTTTCAACGACTCCTTTGGCCATGGGCAGGGCGACGAGGTGCTGCGGGGCCTGGCCCAGGTCATGACTGAAAGCGTGCGCGCCGACGACCTGCCCTGCCGCTGGGGCGGCGAGGAATTCGCGGTGATACTGCCGGGGGCAAGCCTGGAGCCGGCTCAGGCCGTGGCCGAACGCATCCGTCAGCGTTTCGCCCTGCTGGACTTTGGCCCCAACGGCCAAACCGTCCGCAACACCGTGAGCCTGGGCTTGGCCCAGCACCGGCCCGGCGAGGTCGCCGACGAGTTCATCCACCGCGCCGACCAGGCCCTGTACCGGGCCAAACGCTCCGGCAAAAACCAATTGGCCATAGCAGGCGCGCAGGCTTAGGCTGCCGAGCGCCGCTGACTCACCATTTCTTGAAGAACGGCTGCTCGGCCTGCTTGGTTTCCTCCTTCTTGGGCGGGGCTCCGAGTTCGGAGATGATCTTCTTCTTGAGAAGCAAATTCTCCCGCTCCAGGTACATGATCTTATTCTCCAGCAGCTTGGCGTCGTTGGAGATGGGCGGCGGTTGAGTGGGGAGCGACGGAAGACGCGGGCCTGCGGGCTGCGCCAGATTGGCCGGCGGCGCCGGGGCGGGCTGTTCGGCGGGGGGCGGTTGGGCGCGGGCCTGGGAAACCCACCCTATCACCGGCGGGCCGGGCCTGGCCCCTGCCCTGGCCCTGACAGCAGCCTCGGCCGCCAGGTTGGCCGAGCCGAATCCCACCGCGAAGATGATGAGCCCGTTTAGCAGCCAATAGGCCAGCTTCACATAGGCCTTCACCTTCTGCATTTCCTGGGAGGACAGCACGATGAGCGCCAGCAAAAGGCTCAGGCCCAGCGCCAGGTAACGCGGCGGAATCTCGGGAAAGGCGCTGGTCACCCCGTTGACCACTATCATGGTGAGGCCGCCCGCAACTCCCGGCGTGAGCATGGATTTGGGATTGATGAACTCCTGCGGATTGAACGAATCGGCCATACCATCACCTCCATTAGCTCCCGCCAAGAGGGATGGCCCCCGCCGGTCCCATAGGCCGCATCCGCTCGGGGCAGGTCGATGATTGCCTGGGGAGGAATCGTAAGCGATAGGTTTTAAATGGCCCCCCGTATCTAATATTGATAATGGGGCATTCCGCGGCGGCCCGTCAATCGGCTAGTAAATCCGGCCCAAGCTCGCGTAGCCCGTGCCGTTTTTCCACCTATTCCATATTTCCCTGCCCCCCCGAAATAAAGGAGGCCGTGACATCTACGCCCCTGCCCTCTTGCTCCCCATCGCCCCCTGCTCGAGCAAAGCGGCGTTGGCGCGGGTTGCCGGGCAATAGGCGGTTGACCTGCCAAACCGCCAGCGGCTACCATAGTTAATTAGTAGGTCAATGGCTCCTGCCCCAGTATTTGGGATTAACAACCAATTCAAATCAATATTGGGAAGCCATTCAAAGGCGGCTGCCGCCGCGTTGAATCGGGAAAGGAGGCTAAGCCATGCGCCGCTTCGCAATTACCCTGATCACCATGTTCTGTTGTCTTTGCGCGTTCTCGACCATTGCGATGGCCCAAGAGAGCTACTACATCCGCCAGAACGGCGCCAAGTACCAGCAGGCGCTGGCCAGGGCGAGCACCCTCACCAGTAACGCCCAGGCCTTACAAAACCAGATCAACGCGCAAAGAGCCACCTTCAACCAGGGGATGGCCTCGCCGGACCAGAGGGCGCGTTCCCAGACCAAACGAAACTTTCTCAACTATCTGGGCCGCCTGAAACGGGCCCTGATGGAGGCGGAAAACGCGCACAACGATGCCATAGGCTGGGGAGAGAAGTACGCGGCCGGCCTGCTGCAGCTGCAGTCCAGGGCGGCCCAGGGCAGGCAGGTGGCGGCCCAGGTGCGAGGGCTGCGCAATACCAAGCGGAGCTTGCGCCAAACGCAATCCGACATACAGCGAGAGGCGAACGAAGCCTCCAGGCGCCGCTGATCGCCCACGCTTAAAAAATAAAGGAGGCCGGAGCTTATAAGCCCCGACCTCCGTCGCCCATTTTGCCCCTCCTCGAGCAAAGTGGCGTGTGCCTCGTTCTAGCGATCGGGCAGAAGCTTCTGCTTGCCCTCTGTTTTGCCGTTCACCTTGAACTTGCTCATTTCCGCGGCCAGGTCCGAGGCCATGGCGGCCTGCTCCTGGGTGACCTGGTCGATGGTGGACATGGCGTGGTTCACCTGCTGCACGCCTTCGGCCTGCTCCTGGGAGGCCTTGGCCACCTCCTGGGACAGGGAGGATACCTTGCGCAGGTTGAGCGCCACCTCCCTATACTGGCTGTCGGCCTTTTCCAGATGCTCGTAGGAGGTCTTGATGCGTTTGACCATGTCGCCGATCATCTCCTCGGTCTGGTCCGAGGCCTCGCTCGCCCGGTTGGCCAGGGCGCGCACCTCCTCGGCCACCACCGCGAACCCGGCCCCGGCCTCGCCGGCCCGCGCCGCCTCCACCGCTGCGTTCAGGGCCAGCAGGTTGGTCTGGAAGGCGATCTCGTCAATGGACTTGTTGATCTTCACGATATCGTCGCTGGAGGCTATGGCCGCCTCCATGTTCTCGGTGAGCCCGCGCATGGCCTCGCGCGCCTCGGCCAAAATCTTGTTGGTCTCCTCCACCAGGTCGCGGGCAGAGCCGCTGTTAGTGGCGTTGTTCTGCAGCATGGAGTTGATCTGCTCGGTGGAGGCGGCGGTCTCCTCCATGGCCGCGGCCTGGCTGGCGGTGCCTTGGGCCAGCCTCTCGGCCTTGTCCTCCACCTCCTGGATCACCCGGCTAAGGTTCTCGGCCACCTCGTCGATGGAGCGCCCCAGGGCGCCCAGCTCGTCGCGCTTCAAGAGCTCGGCCTTGTATGTGAGATCGCCGGCGGCCATATGGCGGGCAACGTCCCTAAGCTTCCACAGCGGGGCGATGACCTGGACCCTGATGAGCACGAAGACCAGCGCCGCGGCCAGAAGGATCACGGCGAGGCCCGCGGCGATGTTGGCGTTTCTGATGGAGTGCTGCGCGACCAGGTTGGGGCCGATGTCGCGCCTGAGCGCCACTCCGCCCAGCACCGCCTTGGACTGGCCGTGGCAGTGGTGGCATTCCTTCTGGTTGACCATGGGCTTTATCACGGTGACGAAACCGTTTGAGCCCTTGATGTCCACGAAATCGAGGGCGTTCTTTTGACTGCCCGACAATAGGGCGCTCACGCCCCGGCTGATCTCCTGCGAAGCCAGTATCTTGTCCAGGGAACCACCCTGCAGCTCGGGCTTGGAGGCGTAGGTCACCTTCTTGTCCACCCCGAAGATGAGGATGTCCATGCCGGCCATGTTCTCGCCGTAGGCCTTCATCTGCTCATTTATGGTGTCAATGTCGTTCACGGTCATGGGGCGCATGATGCCGTGAAAAACCGTGTCGGTGAGGATGCTGGACGAGCCGCAGATTTCATTGCAGGCCGAGTTCCACGCGGCGTACATGTTGTAGGTCAACATCCCGGCGATCATGATGGCCAGGAGCAGGCTTAAGACGCCTATGGTCTTAAGCTGCAGTCCTCTGAAGAATCTTCGCACCGACATTAGTGCCCCCCTCCGTAGATCAGTGGCCGGTACTTGAACGAGCCCACCCGCTCCTCGTTGTGGCAGGTGAGGCAGTCGGCGGCCGTGAGCTTGCTCTTGATGTCCTTGGGATCCTGGCTTTCGGCGTGCACGCTGCCCGGCCCGTGGCAGGCCTCGCAGCCGGCGTTCTTAAGCCCGGGGGTCTTGCTTTCGGAGACAAAGCCGCCCGGCTTGCCGTGACCGGTGGTGTGGCACTCAAGGCATTTTTGATATTCGCCGCTGGTAAGCTTGGTCTGCATCTTCTTGATGCTCTGGAAGGAGTGGGCCTT
This sequence comes from uncultured Desulfarculaceae bacterium, assembly GCA_964507555.1. Taxonomy (GTDB): domain Bacteria; phylum Desulfobacterota; class Desulfarculia; order Desulfarculales; family Desulfarculaceae; genus Desulfocarbo. Next base: position 1,146 of record CAZDRW010000100.1, on the reverse strand, counting down.
GCGTGAATACTTCTTATAGTTCTCGTACTGCTCCTCGTGGCATTCCTTACATTTTTCCGAGCCGATGTAAACGGCCTTGGACTTGTCGGCCGCGTGCGAGAGCGCGGCCAAGGCCAAGAGCAGGCTCAAGACCAAACACAGAGGCAGCGCTCTCGGGGCGGGAAGGCTGTGCTTCATTTCAACTCCTTATGGCAGCCATATCCACGGGACACGGCGCCGCAAGGTTTGGGTTGCTGTGCGGATCGAAGTCGAATTTTATTGTGCATTGTACGAAGATGCCGGCCGCGTCATTGGCCCTGCCGGCCACCTGCGCGGAGATTTGCTTATATCATATTTTTTAACGCTTTTGTCACTACTTTTTTTAGGCCAGCTTATGCTGCCCGCGCAGCGAAGCCGAGTTTCGCCCTGCGAACCTCGCTGTAAGGCAAGGCCCAAAGCTACAAAATAGCTATGTTTTTTGTGGCAACTCCAAATTTAACCTGAGCATATTCCTTCCCATTCGGCATAGGTTTTATCGTTTACTTTACCGTAAATTGTGCGGTTTTTACGTTGAAACGCTAAATAATTGTGCAATTAGTGAACGATATCCAAGGCACTTTTTAATGTGCATATCATATGCCCGGCCCCTGCCGGACCGGGATGAACCGACCCGGACCTGCCCTGGGCCTTGCTCCGGCCCGCGCTTGGCCGCGACCCGCCGCTACCGTCTTGACACATGTAATACACAAGTTTAGTATACGGCCGGCATTAATTTCACGGTAAATTTACTTGGTGGGATTCCAGGAAAGACCCGGCGCGATCCTTGGCGTCGGATTTAAACGCGGCCGCTCGGCAATGAGAGGGTAAGTCATGAAGAAAACCTGCTTGCTGTTCATAGTGCTTCTGCTGCTGGGCTCCGCCGCTGCCTGCGCCACCACTCCCGAGCTGTGCAATTACGAGCGGCCCAAGGCCGTGTTCAACACGGACCACTACCAGTGCCAGATGCTGGCCGAAACCAAACGGCTTAGCACCGATTCCTACCAATCCTACGGCAAGCCCGAGTTCTCGATGTCCGACTGCATGGCCCAGCTGGGCTGGCGGCCCTGCCGCAAATGATCCCCGGCCAGGGGGCAATGGTTGGCGATAGGGGGCGATGGGGCGCGCCGG
>CAZDRW010000099.1:0-9429 GCA_964507555.1 uncultured Desulfarculaceae bacterium | reverse complement strand
GGAGAAGTATCTCAAACCGCTCATCGCCGGCGAGATACGTTCCTGCTTTTCCATGACCGAGGTGGACATGCCGGGCTCCAACCCGGTGATGCTGGAATCCAGCGCGGTCAAGGACGGCGAGGATTACCTGATCAACGGCCACAAGTGGTACACCTCCTCGGCCGACGGCGCGGCATTCGCCATCGTAATGGCGGTGACCAACCCCGAGGCGCCCCCGCACCAGCGGGCCTCCATGATCATCGTCCCCGCCGGCACCCCGGGCTTCAACCTGGTGCGCAACATCCCGGTCATGGGGCACGCCGGCTCGGGCTGGCATAGCCACGCCGAGATCCTCTACCAAAACTGCCGGGTGCCGCAAGCCAACCTGCTGGGCCCCGAGGGCCTGGGATTCGTCATCGCCCAGGAACGGCTGGGGCCCGGCCGCATCCATCATTGCATGCGCTGGATCGGCATCTGCAACCGCTCCATGGAGCTGATCTGCCAAAGGGCCCTTACCCGGCCCATCGCAGAGGGGCGCTGCCTGGCCGACAAGCAGATCATCCAGGCCTGGATTGCCGAGAGCGCCGCCGAAGTCCGGGCCGCCCGCTTGATGGTCTTGAACTGCGCCTGGCGCATCGAGACCCAGGGCCAAAAGGAGGCCCGCCAGGATATCTCGCTGATTAAGTTCTACACCGCCGGAGTCATGCAGCGGGTGGTTGACCGGGCGCTCCAGGTATACGGCGGCCTGGGCATGACCGACGACACGGTTATTGCATCTTTCTACCGCTTCGAGCGGGCCTCGCGCATCTACGACGGCGTGGACGAGGTGCATAAGGTGTCGGTGGCCAAGCGAATCCTCAAGGAGTATGCCGTGGAGCACAGACTCGCATGACCTATGCAAAGTTCATAAGCGGGGCCAAGCTGGACCAAGCGGAGATCTACCAGGAGATACTTGACGAGCACCGAAGCTCCATCAAGGCCAAAAAGGACAAGACCGCGGTAAAGAACCTGGAGCTTATCTTCGAGGCCACTTTGAAAGTGAGCAACCGCAAGGGCTTCGCGGCCATGACCATGCGCGATCTAAGCGAGGCCAGCGGGCTCTCCATGGGGGCGCTCTACGACTACTTCGCCAGCAAGGAGGAGCTTCTGGCCATGGTGCAGCGCACCGGCCGCGCCGTCACCTCCCGCCTGCTCCGCCAGGGCCTGGCCGGCGTCGAGGAGCCGGTGGCGCGCCTTAAGCAGGCCATCCGCACCCATGTCTTTCTCAGCGAGGCCATGCGCCCCTGGTTCTTCTTTTCCTACATGGAAGCCCGCCACTTGGGCGAGGAGGAGAAGGAACTGGCCAAGCAGAGCGAGCTGTCGGCGGAGGCCTTGTTCGTCGATATCCTGCGCCAGGGCCAGGCCGTCGGCGCGCTTAACAAATCAGACCCTCTGCTCACCGCGGCCATCATCAAGGCCATGGTGCAGGACTGGTATCTGAAACGCTGGAAATACGCTAAGCGCCGGGTGAGTGTGGACCGCTACGCCAACCAAGTCGTGGACATGGTGTTGTCCTATTGCCTGGACAATAAACCCGAGGGCGCCAAGGGAGGCGATAGAAAAGCATGAGCGTGGAAAACCTGGCCACCAAAATCCGTAGCGGCGAGGAACTGGACGCGGGCAAGGTGGAGGCCTTTTTAAAGGAGAGCATACCCGGCCTGGCGGGCGAGCTCCAAATCAGGCAGTTCCCTTCCGGCTACTCCAACCTCACCTATCTCATTAAGGTGGGCGACCGGGAGATGGTGCTCAGGCGGCCGCCCCACGGCACCAAGGCCAAATCAGCCCACGACATGAGCCGGGAATACCGGGTGCTCAGCGCCCTGCGGCCGGTCTTTCCCCTTTGCCCCCGGACCCTGGCCTTCTGCAACGACCCGGCGGTGATGGGCTGCGACTTCTACGTGATGGAGCGCATAGACGGAATCATAATCCGCAAGGAGATCCCGCCCGAGTTAGGCTTCGGCCCCGCCCAGATGGAGCGCTTGACCCGGCGCCTGGTGGAGGTGATGGCCGAACTGCACGGCGCGGACTATGCCGCCGCCGGGCTTGGCGATCTGGGTAAGCCGGCCGGCTACGTGGAACGTCAGGTCATGGGCTGGAGCAAGCGCTATCGCAACGCGCGCACCCCGGACGTGCCCGACGCCGAAGCGGTGTTGGACTGGCTGGCCGCAAACATGCCGCCGGAAAGCCCCACCCCGGGCATCATTCATAACGACTTTAAGCTGGACAACGTGGTGCTGGATCGCAAAGAGCCCATGAAGATCGTAGGCATCCTGGATTGGGAAATGACCACCTTGGGCGACCCGCTCATGGACCTGGCCTGCACTCTGGCCTACTGGACCCAGGCCGACGATCCGGCCGAGCTTCTGGCCCTGTCCGGCATGCCAACCTTTCTTCCCGGCAGCCTGACCCGCGGCCAGGCGGTGGCATACTATGGCGAACTCACCGGCCGGGTCATGGACCGAATCGGATTCTATTACTGCTTCGGGCTCTTTCGGCTGGCGGTAATCGCCCAGCAGATCTACTATCGCTATTTCCACGGCCAAACCCAGGACCCCCGCTTCGCGGGCCTGGCCGCAGGAGTTACCGCCCTTATCGTACAGGCCGAGCGGGTAATGGCCGGCTAGACAAATTTAATAATGGAGATCCCCATGGAAAAATTCACGGTCTCTTTGGTCAAGTACAGCGAGCCTTTGGAGTCGGTGCGCCGGGCGGTGGAGATGGCCGGCGGCCTTAGCCGCATCAAGGCGGGGGACAAGGTATTCATTAAGCCCAACATCGTTTTCTGGACCGATAAGACGGCCTTTCCCAAATGGGGGGTGATAACCACCAGCAGGGTGATGCAGGACATGGTGGCGCTTTTGGCCGAGCACGGCGTCAAGCACATCACCATCGGAGAGGGCGTGGTCCTTGGCCGTGCCAAGGACAGCGACACCCCGCGCCACGCCTTCACCAGCCTGGGCTATGAAACCCTGGCCGCCCGCTACGGGGTAAAGGTGATCAACACCTTCGAGCATCCCTTCAAGGAGGCCGACCTGGGCGACGGCATGAAACTTAACTACGCCGCCGCCGCCCTGGATGGCGATTTCATCGTCGACCTGCCGGTGATGAAGACCCACGCGCAGACCGTGGTGAGCCTGGGCATCAAGAACCTCAAAGGCCTGATCGACGTCAACTCGCGCAAACGCTGCCACAGCGCCGACCCGGAGCGCGACCTGCACTTCTGGGTGGCCCGTTTGGCCGAGCCTCTGCCCCCGGTGCTGGCTCTGCTCGACGGCATCTTCACGGCGGAACGGGGCCCTGCCTTTGACGGCAAGATGCACCGGGCCGACCTGCTGGCTGCCTCTTGGGACGTACTCTCCGCCGATATGGTGGGCGCGCGCCTGTTGGGTCAGGACCCGGCTGAAGTGCCCCATCTGGCCCATGCCGCGGCCCGAGCCGGGCGGCTCCTGGATCTCTCGGACGTGGAGGTGAAGGGACTGAAGATCGAGGACCACGCCCGGCCGCACCAATGGACCTTCCCCTACAACGAGGAAGGCACCCTGCCCCTGGCCATGACCAAACGGGGGCTCACCGGAGTGAGCTTCTATAAATACGATTCCACCATGTGCACCTATTGCTCGGGCATCAACGGGGTGGTGCTCACCGCCATCGGCATGGCCTGGCAGGGCGAGCCCTGGGACCAGGTGGAGGTGCTTACCGGCAAGATGATGCAGCCCCGGCCGGGCCACAAGACCACCGTACTCTTGGGCAAGTGCATGTACCAGGCCCACAAGGACAACCCGGCCATTAAAAATATGATCGCCATCAAGGGCTGCCCGCCCAAGCCGGAAAAGATCGTGGAGGCCCTGCACCAGGCGGGCGTCATGGTGGACCCCAACATCTTCCGCAACATCGAAATGCTCCCCGGCCTTTTCATGGAACGCTACGCCGGCAAGCCCGAGTTCGACGAAAAGCTCTTTCAGGTTGCAGGCTGCGCGGTTTCACGGTGAACAAAGGCATTTAACTTGGCGCGTGTGCTGGTCGTGGGGGAGGGGTTCATGGGGGCGGGCATCGCCCAGGTATGCGCCCAAAGGGGGCTTAGCGTCTCCCTCAACGACGTCAAGTCCCAGGCTCTGAAAGTGGCCATGAGCGGCATGGCCGCATCCTTGGCCAAGCTGCATGCCAAGGGCCTAATCAGCGAGCCCCCCGATCAGGTACTGGCCCGGGTGAGCACCCATACCGCTCTGGACGACGCCGCCCGTGCTGATTGGATCATCGAAGCCGCCTGGGAGGAGCTGGCGCTGAAGCTGGAGCTCTTCGCCGAGTTGGGCCGTTTGTCCAAGGCGAACACGCCGCTAGCCAGCAACACCTCATCGATCCCCATCGGCAAGCTGGCCCAGGCCGCTGGCCACCCGGAGCGGGTGCTGGGCCTGCACTTCTTCGGGCCGGTGCCCCTCATGGGGCTGGTGGAGGTGGTCAAGGCGCCCCAGACCTCGGAGGAGGTATTCGAACGGGGCGCCGCGTTCGTGCGCTTTCTGGGCAAGACTCCGGTCAAGGTGGGCCGTGACATCCCCGGCTTTGTCATGAACCGGGTCTTTGCCGCCGCCATGCGGGAAGCGTCCGATCTGGTGGCCGACGGCGTGGTCACGCCCGAGGACCTGGACATCGGCATGAAGCTGGGCTACGGCTGGAATGCCGGGCCGTTCGAGATCGCCGACAACGCGGGCCTGGACACCTTCGCGCGCATCAATGTTTTTCTGCGTTCTATGCATGAGGACGGACTGGTGCCGCGCACGGATATGATCGAGCGCATGGTGGCCGAAGGCCGCCTGGGCCGCAAGGTGGGCAAGGGCTTCTACCGCTACGACGCCCAAGGCAAGCGCCATCCTTGGGGCCAAGAGGACTGACGTTCCTACGGCTCAGCGCTGCAACGCCTCGGGACCTTGTTCAAGAAAGAGTTCACCGTCGGCCAGACCTTGTTCATAGGCGTCCTGGATCAGGTCCGCATCCACGTACTCGAACTTGGATATGACTAGCGGGTGCGAGGGCTGCACATAGGTCAGGCCCGGGCGCCCCTTCAGTTTTTCAGGAGGATAGCGCCGGGTCAAAATCACCAGCACCGGCCCTTCTTCCGGCGCCAGCAAGGCCAGGGGCGCGTTGTCGATGAACCCGCCGTCCAGCACAGGCTTGCCCTGCCAGCCCGGCACCGTGATCAAAGGAGGCAGGCAGGAAGAGGCCAGCACCAGGTCAGCCACCTCCTTGGAACTCCGGCAAAGATCGGCGCGGCCCACCAAGGGCCTGAAGCCCAGGCTTAAGCCCCACTTGGGATGCACCGGGTTGCTAAGGCGCTTCTCCAGGGTGTAGCTCAAGTAGCCCAGCGCCGTGCCCAGCCCGCCCGGGGCCCAGGCGGGCGGCCGGGCCATGAGCACCCGGATCTCGGGACCTTCACGCAACCGGGCCATGCCCTCGCCTTCGAGCACCGTTTCCAGCGCCCCCCGGTAGACGCGGTGGCCCGCGTACACCTCGCCAGCGCCCAGCAGGTTCTCGGGCATGAAGTTTTTGGCACGGTCCTGATTGGCCGCTCGGTAGAATGCCATGCAGGCCTCGGCCTGCCCAGCGAAGACGTGGCAGGCGGTGCTGGCCCCGGCGCTGGCCGCGGCCACCACTTTGGGCGGTGCGCTTAAGACCGGCTCCAGGGCCCGCCAGAAACCGGCTTGCCAAAAGCAGCGCGAGCCTCCTCCGGCGAAGACCACCGATTGATATGCAAGGGAGCCGGGCATACTGATCAGCCGCGTACCCAAGGGCTATGCCTAGATATCATCTGATCCGGTCCGTCCCGCTGTCAAAGGCGTTAAAGTAGCCCAGGCCCGCGTACCGGCGCTATGGCCGGGATGCGGGCCCAGGTGTCATGGAATATGGCAACTAGTATAACCTAATATTCCTCGCGTTCAATTATGGTGGCCACGCCCTGGCCGCCGCCCACGCAGGCGTTGGCGCAGCCCCAGCGGGCGCCTTTCAGGTTCAGGATGCGGGCCAGGGTGCCCACCAAACGGTTGCCGGTGGCGCCCAGGGGATGGCCTATGGCGATGCCGCCGCCCATCACGTTGACCTTGTCCGGGTCGAGGCCCAGTTCCTTGATGCAGTTCAAGGCCACCACGGCGAAGGCTTCGTTGATTTCCCAAAAGTCCATGTCGGCTGGGGTGAGCCCGATCTTATCCAGGGCCTTGCGGCTGGCCGGCACCGGGCCCACGCCCATGATGGTGGGGTCCACGCCCGCAAAGCCGATGGAACGGATCGTGGCCAGAGGTTTGATTCCCTTGGCCTTGGCCCGCTCCTTGGACATCAGCATCATGGCGGTGCCCGCAGCGTTCAAGGGCGAGCTGTTGCCGGCGGTGATTACGCCGTCTTTCTTGAAGGCGGGCCTTAGGGTCTGCATGCTCTCCAAGGTTGTGTCGCCGCGCACCGCCTGGTCGCGGTCCACGGTCATCATGCTGCCGTCGGCCTGCTCGGCTTCGATGGGCAAGATTTCATCGTCGAAGAAGCCTTCCTCCTGGGCCTTGGCCGCAAGCTGGTGGGAGCGCACCGCCCACTTATCCATGTCTTCTTTGCTAAGCCCGCTTTGGGCGAAAAGCTTTTCAGCGGTCAGCCCCATGTTGGTGGCGGCCATCATGTCCCAATGCGCGTAGGTCGGGCTCAAATAGAGATCGGTGTTGTAGGCTACCAGGCCCCGGTCAATGGTGGTGCCGCCCATCATCACCCTGGTCATGTGCTCCATGCCGCCCACCATCACCACATCAGCGAAGCCTTGGGCAATTTCCATGAAGCCGACGTGGATGCCGGCCATGGCCGAGCCGCACTGCTGGTCCACGAATTTGGCCGCGATGGTTTCCGGCAGGTTGGCCAGGAAAATAGGGGTGCGTCCGCCGTAGGTCCATTGCTCACCCACGCCGGTGGCCGAGCCCACGATGAAGTCGTCGATCTCCTTGGGATCGGTGCCGGTGCGCTTGATCAGCTCGGGCAGCACCTTGGCCAGGATCTCGTCAGACCGCAGGGTATGGAACCAGTCCCTGCCCGGGTCGTTGGGGCGGGAGCGCGACTGAGCGCTGCGCAGATATCCGGCGATGACCACTTCTTGCATGGCAAATCTCCTTGTGTTTCGTTGCAAGCCTGCTTGTCAGGCTGTGGGTTTCAATAAATAGCTGCCAGGCCCTTGGGGCGGCCATTGGCAAGGCTTTAGTCCTGGTAAAAGGTGGCGTTCTTCTGGGCCATATCGCTGACGAGCTTGGCCGGTTTGAAGCGGGGTCCGTATTTTTTCTCCAGCTCCAAAAGCTTGGCCTCTACCTTGGCCAGCCCCCATTTGTCGGCGTAGCGCAGGATGCCGCCCCGGTAGGGCGGGAATCCCGTGCCGGTGATCATGGCCAGATCCATGTCGGCCGGGCGGTCGCAGATGCCCTCTTCCATCATTAAGGCGGCCTCATTGATGCCCAACGCCAGCATGAGTTCGATGATCTCCTCTTGGCCGGCCTGGCGCGGGGCCACGCCGTTGTCCTTCAGGTATTTGCCCACCACCTCGGCCATGCGCGGGTTGGGCACCGGCTGGGGGCCGCTGTAGTCCATATAGCCGCGGCCCACCTTGCGGCCGTAGTCGCCCAGCTTGTAGATGGCCTCGGTGAGGGGATGCACTTTGTAGCGCTCGCCCAGGCGTTTCTCAAAGGTCTTGTTCACGTGGTAGTTGATGTCGATGCCGGTGAGATCGGCCAGGGTGGCCGGGCCCATGGGCATGCCGAAGTCGCGCATGGCTCCCTCGATGGCCCCGGCGTCCACGCCGTCGGCCAAGAGGAACACGGAACCGCCCATGAGGCCGCCCAGCTGGCGGGATACGTAGAAGCCCGGCCCGTCATTTACCACCACCGGGATTTTTCTGATGGCCCGGCCGAAGGCCACACTGGTAGCCAGGGTCTGGTCCGAGGTCTCACGAGCGCAGATGATCTCCAACAGCGGCATGCGCTCGGCCGGGTTGAAAAAGTGCAGGCCGATCATGCGGCCGGGGTCCTTGAGGACCGTGGCCATTTCGGTGATGGGCAGGGCCGAGGTGTTGGTGCCGAAAACCACATCTGGCCGGCAGATGCCTTCCAGTTTCTTCCAGATGTCCTGCTTTACCTGCATGTCCTCCAACACGGCCTCGATGATGAGATCCACCCCGGCCATGTCCTCGAGCTCGGTGGTCTTCTTGACCTTGTTGGCCAAGAGGTCCTCAAGCTTGTCGGGCTTGATTTTTTTGGTTTTAAGCTTGTAGGCGAAGCTTTTGCGGATGGCCTTCTCGGAATTAGCCAGGGCCCCGTCGTTGATCTCCCACAGCACGGTCTCGAAACCGTTTGCCATGAGCAGGTGCACGATGCTAGATCCCATGACACCGCCGCCCAGCATGCCCACTTTCTTTACCTTGGCCGGTTCGATTCCTTTTATGCGGGGCAGCTTGCCGGCGGCGCGCTGGTTGAGGAAGGTGCTGATCAGGTTCTTGGCCACATCCGATACCAGGCACTCGCAGAAGAGCTTGGCCTCGCGTTCGATGTCGGCCTGGAAATCCATGGAAAGCCCCTGCTCCACCGCCTCCACCACCTTCCAGGGGGCAATGTAGCCCTTGGCCTTCTTGGCCAGCAGGGACTTCACATAGGCGATCAGGTTCTTCTTCTCGCTGGCGCTGGACAAACGGTCGTAGCGCCGGCTGGCCATGCGGGTGCCCTGGCGCAGGCTGCCCTGCTTGAACTTCTCGGCCACGGCGAGCGCCGTTTCCAGGAGTTTCTCCGGCGGGGCCAGCTCGTCGATGAGCCCATAGGACCAGCCCTTCTCGGCCTTGATGAATTTGCCGCTGGTCATCAGGTCCAGGGCGTTGGGCAGGCCGATGAGGCGCGGCAGGCGCTGGGTGCCGGCGCTGCCGGGGATGACTCCCAGGCTAACTTCGGGCAGGCCTACGCTGACCCCTTTAGCCGCCACCCGGTAATTGCAGGCCATGGCCATCTCCAGGCCGCCGCCCAGGCAGTTGCCGTTGATGGCCGCGATGAAGGGCTTGTCGCCTTGCTCCATGGCGTTGAACCAAGCGTGCACCCACATCAGCTTTTCATAAAAGACCTCAGGCTCGTTCGCCTTGAGAAGCTGGGTGACGTCGGCCCCGGCCACGAAGTTCTTGCCGGTGCCGGTGAGGATGACGACCTTGACCTCGGGATCCGCCTGGGCCGCCTCGGTGGCCTGGTTCAGCTCCTGGAGGAAATGCTCGGACATCTGGTTGACCGGCGGGTTGTCCATGCGCAAGACGGCCACGCCGTCTTTTAACTCCACTTTCACGGTCTGATAGTCGGTCTTCATGTTCCTCTCTCTTTATGTCTGAAGCGGTGGGTTACGCCTTTCAGCGGCGATTTTCGTTCTAATAATTTT
>CAZDRW010000098.1:0-9461 GCA_964507555.1 uncultured Desulfarculaceae bacterium | reverse complement strand
AGGTCCCGAGCGGCGTTAACGTGCTCGGGGTCTCCGGGCCTTCGCTGCGCAGCCGTCCGAAGCGGCCGCCCTTATGCAGGCGGGCCACCGATTTGGCCATCAGATCGGTTTCGGCGGGGCTTAAGCCACCGAAGGGTTCGTCCAAGATCAAAAGTTCCGGTTCGGTGGCCACCGCCCGGGCGACTTCCAGCCGCTTGAGGTCGCCTTGCGAAAGCGTTGACGCCTTTTCCAGGGCCATGTCGGAGATGCCGGCGAATTCCAGGGCGTCCAAGGCCTTGGCCTCCACCTTCTTGACCCACTCGCCCCTCTTCATGGCCCGCGGGCTCATGCAGGAAACCATCACGTTGGCCACGATGGGGAGCCTGCGGAAGGGGCGCATGTTCTGGAAGGTGCTGGCTATGCCCATGTTAACTATGTCGTAGGCCTTGCGGCCGGCAATGCTCTTGCCCTTGAACCGTATGCTCCCCGCGTCCGGCTTGAGGATTCCGTTGATCAGGCGCACCAGCGTGGTCTTGCCGGCGCCGTTGGGTCCGATGAGGCCCACGATCTCTTCGCGGCCCACTGAAAAACTTACGTCATTGGTGGCGGTCAAACCACCGAAGCTCTTGCGCAGGCTGACAACCTCCAAAAACGATCCGGCCATGGCTAGACTTCCTCGGCTTCCTCGCGCAGCTCGCGGCGGGAGACCTTGCCCACGTCGGTCTTGGGCAGTTCCCCGCGGAACTCGATTATCTGGGGAACCTTGTAATGGGCCAGTTTCTGCTTGCAGTAGTCGATCAGCTCCTCTTCCGAGACCTTGCCCCTGGCCTCGGACTGGAGGACCACATAGGCCTTGATGAGCTGACCCACCTTGGGGTCGGGCACGCCCACCACTCCGGCGGCCTTGACCTGGTCATGATTGTAGAGCACCTCCTCGATGTGCTTGGCAAAGACCGAGTAGCCCTTGTGCTTGATGAGATCGCGCTTGCGGTCGTAGAAGAAGAAGTAGCCGTCCTCGTCCATGCTCACCAAGTCGCCGGTGCGCAACCAGGTCCGCCCCTCCAGTTGGATCATGGTCTCCTTGTTGTCATCGGGGCGCTGCCAGTAGCCGCTCATGATGTTGGGCCCGGAAAGGATCAGCTCGCCCACCTCGCCCACCGGCATGAACTCGGTGGAATCCACATCGATGATGGCGGCGTCCACGTTGGGTATGGGCAGGCCGAAGGAGCCTTGTTTGATCTTGTCCTTGGGCGTGGTGTGGCTGACCGCGGCGGTTTCGGTCATGCCGTAGCCTTGCAGGATCTTGCTATGGGTCCGCTGCTCCCAGCCTTCCACCGTGCTTTCGTGCAGGGTGTCGGCGCCGCAGATGATGATCTTGAGCTTCTTCCAGTCCACCCGGCTGGTCTTGTCGTATTCCTTCAAATATTCATAGAGGGTCGGCACCCCGTAGAAGGCCGAGGCCCCGTAGCGGTCGGTGGCGTTCAGGATTTCGTCCATGTCCGGAGTGGTGAAGAGCACCAGGGTGTGGCCTTGCATCAACCCGGCCAGCATGATCACCACCTGGCCGTAGATATGGAAAAGCGGCAGGAAGGCGACCACCGTCTCGTTTCCCATGACGAATACGCCCTTCCAGAAGGCCATGGCCTGGGCTTGGCAGGATACGATGTTGTAGTGGGTGAGCATGGCCGCCTTGGGCAGGCCGGTGGTGCCGCCGGTATAAGGCAGCGCCGCCAGGTCCACCTTGGGATCGATTTCCACTTTGGGCGGCAGCGGGGCATGCTTTTTTATCAGGTCCTGGAACACCAAAAGCCCGGCCTTGGCGATCAAGGCGTCGTCGGGCACCTGCATGCCGCCGTAGGCCTTGGCGATTATTTTCTTGGCGAACATCTTCTTGAGCCGGGGGAAATAATCGTCGATCCCGGTAATGATGACGTTGTCCAACTCCACGCCGGTTTTGGCCACGTTGTCGTAAAGAATGTCCTGGCAGACCACCGTTTTGGCGCCACTGTCCTTCAGCTGGTGTCGCACTTCCTGGCTGGTATAGACCGGGCTTACCGGAGTCACCACCGCGCCCAGGGTAAGGACGGCCAGGTAGGAGATCACGTATTGCGGCGAATTCAGCAACAAGAGCGCCACCCGGTCGCCCTTTTTCACCCCCAAGTCGCTAAGGGCGGTGGCGAAGCGGTTGGCCAACTCCTGCAATTCCTTGTAGGAAATTTTCTTGCCGTAGAAGATGAGCGCCGTCTTCTGGCCGTAGTTTGCCACAATATCAGCGAACATTTGCGGAATGGAAGCTACCGGAATGTCCAACTCGGCCGATACGTTCTCGGGGTAATGCTTAAGCCAGGGCTTGGCCAGATAGGTTTGTTTGGCGTCCAACTGAGTTAACCTCCCTCGTTGCTTATTTTGTCATCGGGTAAAGGTTGTCAGCGCAGATCCGCGACGCAGACGCGGCACTGCTTCCTGGTGAATGCGTTGCGCTTCTTGCACCTGGGGCATTCCACCTCCAGCTTGTCGCGGAGCCAGGGGATCAGTCCTTCGGGCATGAACAAAAGCGTAACCAGCACCAGGCCGGCGAAGATGAACATGCGCATCTCGGGCAGGCTTGGGAAGGCGTCCTGGAAATTGCGCAGCACCTCCATCAGCGGGTTTAGGATGAATACGCCTGCGATGGGGCCGTAGATGGAGACGATGCCCCCGAACACCGACCAGATGATCACCTGGAAAGAAAGCGAAACCTCCAGGGTGGACGGTCCGGCCAACCGCATGAAGTGGGCATAGAGGCCGCCGGCGATGCCGGCGAAAAAGCCGCTCAGGCAGAAGGCCAGGAGCTTGTAGCGGGTGGTGTTGATGCCCGCCGCCCGCACCGCAACTTCGTCCTCCCGGATGGCGTGGAAGATGATGCCGATCTTGGAGTCGGTGATCTTCCACATCACCGCGCCCATGATCAACATGAGTCCGGTGATGAGGTAATAGTCCCACACCCTGGAGCCGGTCAGCTTGGAAATCCCGGAAAGGCCCAATTCACCGCCGGTCAGGCCCGGAAAGGCGTAGACTAGGCCGGTCAGGATGATGGGAAAAGCCAGGGTGGTGAGGGCCAGGTAAGAGCCTTTAAGGCGCAGGCAGGGAATACCCACCACCAGGCCGGTGAGCACCCCGCCCACCGCTCCCAGGGGAATGGAAAAATAAGTGGGCAAGTTGAAGTGCAGGTTCAGCAGGGCGGTGACGTAGGCCGCCACCCCGAAGAACAGCGCGTGCCCGAAGTTCATCTGGCCCGTGAAGCCGGACAAAAGATCCCAGCTGGCGGCCAGGATGGCGAAAATAGAAGTGAGAATCAGGATGCGCAGGAAGTAGTAGTCCTGGGTGAACAGTGGCAATAGCATCAGCGCCAGCACAAAGGCCGCCACCGCCATGCGGCTGGGAAGGACCAGCACTTCGTTGCGCACTATCTTGATGCCTCTGCGGATGTAGGAAGATACCAGCCCCATGTTAGCGCTCCTCCTCGAAAGCCACGCCGAAGAGGCCTTCCGGCCTTATCAAAAGGACCAAGACCATGATGGATAGCGCCACCGAGTCCTTGAGGAACGAACCCATGGGCACCAAAAACACCACCAGCGATTCGGAGAATCCCAGGATATAGGCTCCCACGAAGCTGCCCTCTATGCTGCCCAGGCCGCCCAGCACCACGATAGCCAACATCATGATGAGTGGATGCATCCACATGGTGGGCTCCACCGTGACCAACGGCACCACGATGGCCCCGGTGAGCGCGGCCAGGCACACCGACACGGCCATGGTCATCATGGCCACCCGGTTCACGTTGATGCCCATCAGGTTGGACACCTCCCTATCCTGGGCGGTGGAGCGGATGGCCAATCCCAGCTTGGTGTGCTTGAGAAAGAACTGCACGCAAACCAGGATCACCAGGGCCAACCCCAGGGCCAAGAGGTGCTGGTAGGTGACTTTCACCCCGGCGATGGTTGCGTAGCCCCCAACCAGCGGATCAACGCCGAGGTAGTGGCCACCGAAAAACATGAGAAAAACTTCCTGAATCATCATGGCCACCGCAATGGTGGCTATGAGAACCGCCGCCTCGTGATCCTGGATGGGCTGGATGAAGAAGCGGTAGATGAGCATGCCTATGATCACGGTGAGCACCACCGCCGCCAGGATGCTCAATAGGGCCGGAATCCCCATGATCTTGGTGCCCATGTAAATGAAGTAGGCCGCGACCATGTAAAGGGCGGTGTGGGCGATGTTGATGATGCGGGCCACGCCCAGCACCAAGGAAAAACCTATGGCCAACAGGGCGTAGACGCTTCCCTTGATAAGACCGTCGATGATTATATCCAGTAACATGACTCCACCCCGCCGGTCTGTTGGTGCAACCCGGCTGCTTCAGGCGAGCGCCTTTTAAGCCGCCGCCGTGGGTTTATGGAATCTCCATAAGCCCCGCCCGGACAAAAGCCCGGGCGGGGCGCGGTAACGGATCCTGCTACTATTTCTTCTTCCAGGCCTTTATGACCCAGGGGGGCAGCTTGTAGGGCACGGTGCCCTCATAGAACACCTTTTCCCAATGATAGGGCCACACGCACATGATCTTGCCGTCCTGCCATTGGGTGCCTATGGCGGTCACATAGCCCGGTCCCCAGGTGACGTCGTGGGACTTGTCGAAGACCACGCGTCCAGCGGTACCCACGTGGTCGGTCTTCTCCATCATGGGCACCACCTTGTCGGAATCTATGGAGCCGGCTTTTTCCACCGCGTCTTTCAAGATATACAAAGCGTCATAGGTGCCGGCGTTGTAGTTGGGGGCCTCTTTATAGAGTTTCACGTATTTGTCGTAAAAGGGGATGGTCTTGTCGGTGATCTTAACCCTAGCGTACGTGTTGAGGGTCATGTTGTAATTGCCTCTACCACCTGTGGCTCCCCAGAAGCCGCTCTTCTGGGCTTCCACGTTGATGCCCACCGGAGCCGCGGGCACCTTGAGCTCGCCCATCTGCTTGGCAAAAGTTATGCCCACCGAAGAAGAGAACACATTAAAGGAAATATGGGCTCCGGAGCGCTGGATGGCCGTGAGTTCGGCGGTGCAGTCCTTGGCCACCGGCGAGGGGCGCCATACCCCCACGATTTCCATGCCCATCTTGGTGGGCAACATCTTCTTGGCCGCGGCCACTATGGGATCGGTCCAGGCGGCTTTTTCGGCCACTATAGCCACCTTTATCTTTTTAATGCCCAGGGCCTTTTTCATTATGGCCCCCACCGTGGCGAGTTGGATGAAAGTCGCCTTGCCCAGGAACTTGGAGTTGACGGGCGTCAGGCGGAACCAATACTTGTAACGCTTATAGTCCTTGGTGACCTTGGTGCAGAGCTCGGGATGTGCCGCGCCGCAGCCGATGAATATTTTTTTGGCGTCCATGACGATGTCCTGCATCACCTGGACCGCCTCGGTGCGGAAGCCGCCCACCACGAAATCCACCTTATAGCGGCTGACCGCCATCTCGGCTGCGTTGGTGGCGTCGGGGATGCTCAGGAACTCGTTGGTGTCCACCTTGACCAGCTCGATGGGGCGCATTTCCTTGCCCACCTTGACGCCGCCTGCCTTGTTAATCTCATCGGCCGCCATGGTGGCGCCGTTCCAGTGACCCTCACCCTGGGTGAAGGCCATGGGGCCCAATACGCCGATTTTGATCGGCTCCACGGCGCCGGCCGTCGTGCACATGCCTAGGGTCAGCATTAAGCCCAGCAATAGCACGAAACACCTTACTAGCCTTTTCATCATGTTCTCCTCCCTTTGAGACTGCTTGCCCCCCCTCGCGACGAGGCAGGTTGCCTGCCACGAAATGGGGCACCCCAATCCTGTTCAGCCGGCGACCGCCCTGCAGACAGCCGCGCCATCTTGGGCCGGACTACTACCGCCGGGGAAGGCGCGGTCCGGCCTTATGTCTCTATATAAGCGGCCCCATAAGAGGCCAGGAATTAGATCATTCAGGTGGTAGAGGGGCATCGGCGCCAGCAACGGGCCGCGCCCGCTGGAGATGGCGTTGCCGCTAATTTCGCCAGTCAAGTCCCAGGTGGCTTTTCTGGGTGTGGGCAGCCGAGGCCTTCATCTTTAAACCTCGTTTGCCTGACCATGACCGGCAACAAACCGAGTCATGATCTTAACCTGCACCCTGGATGCCCAGCGAGTTCGCCAGCACTGAATCCTGATATAATATTAATCAGTTCTCAACGTTTAGCAGTGATATACGCCAAATCCAGAACTAAGCGTATAATATGAGAAATTAGAATGTCAAGCATATTTGTTTTAGGTTTTAATTTGGTGGCGGGGCCGCTAGGTAACCGCTTGTTGATTAATTCAAAAAAGCTTTGCGGAACCTTGTAAATCCATGGGCGCCGCCACCCCAAAACCCACTCGGCGATTTATGCTGATTTGCTCTTTGCAAAGGCATATCCAAATTATTGTTGTAGAGGCGGAGGTGGTTTTTTAGCTGTACTAAAAGACAGTCTTGTTCAGCTCTGAGACAACAATACGGGTATGAACTCGGTCAGGTCTTCCACAATGCAAACATCGGCCAGGTTGAAGATGGCTGCCGCGGGGTCGTTGGAGATGGCCACGATGAAATCCGAGCCTTGCATACCTACCGTATGCTGGCGCGCGCCGGAGATGCCGCAGGCGATGTAGAGCCGGGGGCTGACCGTGGCCCCGGTGAGCCCAACCTGGCTGCGGTAGTCCAGCCAGCCCATATCGCATACCGGCCGCGAACCGGCCACCGCCGACCGGGAGAACAATCCGGCCAAGCGCCTTATCAACTCCAGGTTCTCCGGCTTGCCTATGCCCCGGCCCGCAGCCACCACCACCTGGGCCTGGGTCAGGGCCGAATCCTGGTCAACTTCCTTTTCCACGGCCAGCACCCGGGACCGGCACTCCGGGGCGGCGATTTCCAATATCTCCACCAATCCCGGCCGGGCCGCATCCGCGGAGGATGCTTTAAAGGCTCCCGGAGCCACCGTAATTATCAGGGGGCCGGACACTGGCCTCATCACCTCCACCACCTTGCCGTACAAACCCGCCCGGCGATAGCAGAGCCCCTCCGCGTCATCCTCCAGGGCCTCTACCCCGGTCAGGCAGGCGGCGCCCAGATCAATGGCCAGGGCCGGGGCCCAGTCCATGCCTGAGGTGGTGTGGCCGCCCACCACCACCGCCGCACCCCAGGCGGGCAGCAGGCCGGCCAGGATTTTCACATAGGCCTCGCCGTGGAATTCGTCGAGGCCCGGCACCTGAACTGCGGTCACCCTTTCCCCGGTGGCCCGGGACGCCTCCTGGGCGATCACCTCGGCGCGCTCCCCCAGCACCACCACCACCACCTCCAGGTTCCACTTATCGGCCAGTTTCCGGGCGCAAACCGCCAACTCCTTGCTAAGCGGCGCTAGGCGCCCGTCCCGGTGCTCGGCCACCGCCACCACCGTGCCTGGCATGGGTTGTCCGTTGTCGCGGCTCATAACAGGGCCCTTTCGCGCAAAAGAGCGAGCAATTGGGCCGCCTTCTCCTGGGTGTTGCCTTGCAGGAATACCCCGGCCCGGGTGCGGCCGGGAAGCTCCGTCCGCAAAATGGCTGCGCGCTCTGGGGGCACAGTAAGGTCCTCTATGGCCAATGAGGGGATGTCAGCCTTCTTGGCCCTGAGCAGGCTGGAGAGCGCTGGATAGCGGGGTTGCTGGGGGCTGGACTGGATGGTCACCAGGGCGGGCATGGGGAGTTCCAAGATCTGGCGGCGGCCTCCCTCCATTTCCCGCTCCGCCGTAACAGAGCTGCCATCGTCCGAAACTTCCAGGCGCGATACCGCGCTGGCCCAGGGGATATCCAGGAGCCGGGCCAGCATGGGCCCCACCGCGCCCTGCATGGCGTCCTCGGACATGACCCCGCAGAGGATCAGGTCGAACTCATGTTGCCGAGCCCAGGCGGCCAGGGCGCTGGCCACGGCCAGAGGGCCCGGCGCCGGGTCATCTTGGGTGATTATGTGGGCGGCATGGTCGGCGCCCATGCCCAGGGCCCTGCGCAGGACGCTATCAGCGCTGGGCGGCCCCAGAGTCACCGCCCACAAAGCGGCGGCGGGATCGGCATCCTTGATGCGCAAGCCGGTTTCCAGGGCGAACTCGTCCAGGGAGCTAAGGCGCTGCCTTACCGGGGACCGCCAAGAGACCTTGCCCTCTTCCAGGTCAAACAGGCTCTCGGGCTCGCTTATCTGTTTTATGCAGGTGAGTATCCTCATAAGCTCCTTCGCCAAGCTTCGCCTGGCATTAATGTAGGCTAAAGAGCTGCGCATGCCAAGAAATTAAAAAAGCGAATGTTCGCTCGTTTTTTATTGCCAGCCGGCATGGCAGGGTGCACAATAGGGCATTCACCCACTGGGGGGCCCAGCGCGGCCCCGGGAGCATTTAGCGAGTGAGCCTCCTTTATGTGATCCGCCACGGCCAGGCTTCTTTCGGCAAGTCGGACTATGATCTGCTTTCCGATCTGGGACGTCTCCAGTCCACCACGCTGGGTTCCTACTTTAATGAACAATACGTGGTCCTGGATGCGGCCTATTGCGGCACCATGCAGCGCCAGCGCGACACCGCCGAGCTGGTCCTGGCGGAGATGCCCTCCCCTCCCGCTCTCAAGACGCTGCCTCAGCTCAACGAATACGATTCCGAGAGCATCATGGAAGCTATGCTGCCTTCGCTTTTGGAGGATGAGCCCGGCCTGACCGACCTGCTTCCCAAAATGCGCAGCGACCGCCACGCCTTTCAGAAACTCTACGAAGGGACCATGCTCCGCTGGATCAGCGGACGCTTTAAAACCAGCAGCGCTGAAACCTGGCAAGGCTTTCAAGAACGCCTGGCTCAAGGCATCGACCAGGTGCGCGTCGAAAACGGACGCGGCCGCACCGTTGCCATATTCACCTCAGGGGGACCCATTTCCGGGATCATGCGCCTAGCCTTGGGGCTCAGCGATGAAATCGCCCTGCGCCTGACCTGGGTCATCCGCAACGCCTCCCTATCCAGCTTTTTCTACGATGAACACCGCCTGACCTTGTCCCAATTCAACCGCACCGGCCACTTGGAGCGGCTCGAGGACCCGGGGCTCATAACCTACCGCTAACCGTTTCCAGGAGGGAACGACCATGGACTTTGCCGTATCCGAGAAAATGCAAACCATCCTGGAACTCATCAACGAGTTCGTTGACAAGGAACTCATACCTCTGGAGCCTGCCTTCCTGCAGGGCCAGTGGGATGATCTGGTGCCAATCTTGCTCGAAAAACGCGAGATGGTGAAAAAGATGGAACTCTGGGCTCCGCTGCATCCCACTGAATACGGCGGCATGGGCCTGGATTTGGTGGAATACGGCCTGGTGTGCGAGGCTTTGGCCCGCACCCCCACCGGGGTCTATGTCTTCGGCTGCCAAGCCCCGGACGCGGGCAACATCGAAATCCTCATCAAG
>CAZDRW010000097.1:0-9493 GCA_964507555.1 uncultured Desulfarculaceae bacterium | reverse complement strand
CGCTGGCGTCGGCCTCACGAGTGAGGCGCCAATCCACTTCCTTTTTGACCTGAAACCAAACCAGGGCTTGCACCCGCCACGCATCCAAGGTGTTCAGCGCCGCTTTAACCCACGCCTCTCTATGACCGCCACTAGGCGCGCAGGAAGTTTCGAACACAACCACCGGCTTGCCCGAAGCCAGGCCGGCCAACTCTTTGTGCAGATGCCCGAAGATTTGGCCGAAGCTTTGCCAACGGGAATCCCAGCCCTGCTTGGCCTTGGTCTGGCTCAAGCCCCAGTTGTAGCCGTCCATGCCCAGGATATCCACGTAGGCATGGCCTGGGTAGTAGGCAGAGACCTGGTTCCAGGAAGCTCCGTGCCATTGGGGGTGCGGGTTGCTTTCCGCATTTGGGCAGAAGGCGAAGAGGACGTTGTTCGCCCCTTCCCGCTTGAACAAGCGCACTACATAGCGGAACATCTCTTGATAGATCCGCGGGCTCTCCGGACCATAGGCTTTAGGCTCCACTCCCCAATGGTACCTGGCCAGGTTCATTTCGTGGGCAAAGCGGATGATGGCCGGGTGGCCCCAGTCCCGGCAGGCCCGAGCGAAGTCCTGCATATAGGCATCATAGCCTCCTTGACTGATTTGGTCATGTGGGATGGTCCGCTCGCGGCCTTGGGCGTCCAAATACATGGGCTCCCAAGTTATGACTGGGGTGGCCCCGGCCGCGTGGATGGCCTCGAGGCTGGCCAGGGGGAATTCGCCTTTTTGTCCCGGCGCCGGCCACATGAAAAAAAATACCACCAACTGGGGCTTGAGCCCGGTTTGCACCCGGGCCCGTTCCAAAGCATGAGGGTTTGGCAATCCCTGCAAAGCCACCCCCCAGGCCAAGGGGCAGGGGTTGTCTGCGGCCTTGGCGGGCATAGCCAACCAAGCCAGCCATAAAAGGCACGCGCAGGATATCAGCTGCCTTTTCATGGGGCTACCCCGTCACCGGCCGGTTGAAAAACAAGACGCTGGTAGACACGATTAGCAAATGATACAGGCACCAGAAGACATTCATGAGTATGGCGAAGCCGGGCACCGGCTCATACATCCAGCGATTGATCCCCCATACAACTGCGAAAGCGCAAAGCAGGCACACAGCCACCTGAGGCCATAGCCCCCAGAGCGGCAGTGACAGGCTGCGGCCTTTGGGGGTAATACCGAAGGTGCCTTTTACGCCGAGCATGCCCAAGAGCGACGCCTTCATGAAAACGGGAAACGAGAGGCCGATAAGAAGCTGCCCCACGAACATCTCCCGCGCGGCGTAATGACGTCTTTCCAGGGTCAGCAGAAATACCGACAGCGAAAGCGCGATATAGGGGAAGAACACCAAGAAGTACAGCTCCGGCTTGGCGAAGTAGGCCGGCACGCCCCAGAGCAGATAGAGAATAGGGCAAGACATCAATATGAAAAAGGCCCAGCCCACAAAATAGTGAGTGCCCGAAAGAAAATACTCCCACCATTTGACCAAAGGCAGCGCCTTGGGGTGTCGCAAAAACTTCAGGAGCATCATCCGGCCCAGACCAATGGTGCCCAGCGCCCAGCGGAACTGCTGCTTGAAATAGGCTCCCAGGTCCTCGGGTCCCATGCCAAAGGCGCAGACCTTGTTCAGATAGGCCGAGTGCCATCCTTTCAAATGGAATTTCAGCGAGGTTGCGATATCCTCGGTGACCGATGACTCATCGAACCCGCCCACATCCTCAAAGGCCTCCCGCCGGAATATCACGTTGGTGCCGCAGCAAAACATGGCGTCTGAGATGCT
Source organism: uncultured Desulfarculaceae bacterium (assembly GCA_964507555.1). Classification (GTDB taxonomy): domain Bacteria; phylum Desulfobacterota; class Desulfarculia; order Desulfarculales; family Desulfarculaceae; genus Desulfocarbo. The sequence continues at coordinate 7,706 of CAZDRW010000097.1, read as the reverse complement.
CTTGCCCTCGCAAATGTATTCGTAGAACACCGCCTGCTGTAGTCCGGCGGCCCGCGCCACCCGGTTGTTGTCGAAATTGCTGTAGTACTGCGGAGTCTGGATGAAGGCCAAGCGGGGTTCGGTCTCCATGCGCGCTACCAGGGGCTCCACAAAGTCTGGAAAGGGGTTCATATCCGCATCGAACACGATCACATATTTTTCCGGCCCCTGGCGCGGGGTGTCTGCATAGGGCGTGAATTCAAAGCCATCTTTGTGGCGGCCGGCGATGAACTCCAGAAAATCGTTAATGATGCCGGCCTTGGCGCCGCGCCATTTTCGGCGGAACAGGTTGATGCCGATATCTTGGCAGAGCTGGTTGATCTCGCTGCGGTATTGGGCCAACGCCTGGGCGTCGGCCGTGGCCAGGTCATAGCGGGTGTCGTCTAGAAAGTAGAGATGTTTGTTGGGATAGGTGAGATTGTAAAAGCAAGTGAGCGTGTCCTCCAGCACCTCCAGGGGCTCGTGGTATGAAGCCACCAGTATCGCCACCGGCGGATATTCCGCAAGCCGGGGGTCTGGTTCGGGAACAGGCTTTTGGGGGCCGATTTTGCCGTACCGAATCACATGCAAAATATTCAGAAAGTAGCCAAAGGAATGAATCATTATAAAAAGTTCAGCCAGAAGCAGAAAAGCGGCCAAGGTCTTTTCATACCAATGGTAATCGGCTTCGAAGAAGAGAATGGTGCGTACGATGAGGTAGAGAAACACAAAAATCATGGTGAGCACCAAAAGCGCCGCCCCCACCGTACCGCTTACCACGTTCGTCAATTTGGCTTTTTCCATATCAACCTCAGAAACGGTATCCCATGCTCAACCAAAGACCGTCCGCGTCCCATTCCTTGGAACGATAAACCATGGCCCGCGCCTCCACGTCCCAGCGCAGGGCAAAATCCCAATGCCAGAGGGCTTCCAAGCCGGCGCCAGGATTGCCTTTGCTCTCCGCACCCAGATTCAATCGGAGGTCATAATAATGTTGGGCGGCTCCGCAAAAATAATTCGCTGAAATATCGTGCCGCCACTCCAGGGTAAGCGTCCCGCCCAGCCAGTCCTGCGGCGTCCAGTATGGGTAGCGCATATCCACCAACTGGTTGCCTTCATAGATTTCCAGCGTGGCGTCCTCAGTGTCGCGATAGCTAGCTTCCAAACTCAATTTCAACTCGCGGGGGTGATCGCTGAGCAAATAGCCCAGGGTTAGGCTCTCCCAATGCGCTCGATTGCCATCGTTATAATCCAGCCAGCGGACCCGCGCCGCCGCTTCAAGTCGCCTGGTGAGCCAGGAATTCACGCCCAACCACCAGGTATCGACCTGTGAACCGGCCCGCAGGCTGAATGCGTTCTTGACCAGATCCTCCCGCTGCCAGCCTATTCCCACCCGGGCATAATCACGCAGGCTGAACCACACTTCCCCGAAGCCGCTATCTAGATCTTTATAATCGCCGCTTTGATAGTTCTTGTGGGTCCATCCCATCGCAGCGGATACGTATCCGTTAAAGGGCCCTCCAGCCTCCAGGTTGAAACCGCTAGCCTTGGCTTCGCCGCCCCAGCGTCGCGGCCGCTCCCACCAAGCCAAACCAGCGGCCTTGAGCTGAAAACGGCAAAAAAGCGGAACGCTCAGCGACAAATCGGCCCGTCGCCTCGATATGCGCGCAGCTTCTCCGCGCCCATCCTCGCTCCAATATGACCAAGCCCCGCCCAAGCGAGGGTTTTGCCGCGCCTCCATGCGCCGCATGGCCAACCCGGCTTGGTTATGCAATGGGTCCAGGGCAAGCAAGCGGCGATAAGCCGACTCTTCGCGGTTGCACAAGCCTAAAGCGCAATTCGCTTGGGCCAGATCAAAAAGCGCTTCCTGATTACCCGGCGAAAAAGTGGTGAGCTCGCGGTACAAGTCCTCGGCTTGGGCGAAGCGCCTATTCCAAAGCGCTTGTTTCCCTCGGCCTTCAAGCCAGGCCTCTTTTTGTATCCGATAGATCGGCCGCAATTCAGTTAAGGCCGACTCCACCTCCGCACGATCCCGCTCATCCATTTGGAGAGCAATATTCGGCCACAGGCCAGACACTTCCTCGTAGGCTATATAGCCGCCTTCTCGCCGCGTTTCCTTTTGTTTGGCGGCTCCCCCCAACACCGTTTCCAGTCGGGCGCCCGCTTGTCCGCGCCTATCTTCACCATGGGACTTCAAGCGCCGGGCCAAGACCGTATCCACGGGAGGCTTTAGCAGCTCTTGGTAAAGATCCCAGGCTAAGTCGATATCCTTGCCCCAGGCCGCGGCGCGGGCGCCTTCTTTCAAGGGAACCGGATCTGATGGATTCAATTGGCGCATGGCTCGGAAAGCCCGGACCGCTTCTTCATAACGGCGGGACCATGCCAGCACCCGGGCCTGAGTGAGCAGCACCTTGGACACGCCAGGATATTCCCTGGTCAATTCGACCAGCCGCTTGTTGGCCTCGTCATATTGGCGGTCAGCCGCCAGCGCCTCGGCCAATCCCAGGCGGGCGGGAAAATAAGCGGGGTCGGCGGCCAGCGCCGCGCGGTAACAAGCGATCGCCGCGGCGTGATGCCCATTTTTCGAATACATCTGAGCCCAGTCCTTAAGCTGGGCAGGGGTCGAGGCTCCAGTTTTTGTCAGCCCCGCCAAATATTCCTTGGAAGTGGCTGGCCCGGCTCCCTTAAAGAAATACTCAGCCGCCGGATCTCCGGGCTTTACTGCTTGGGCCTCGGCGAATAGATTCTTGGCCTGATCCGCGTTGCCTTGCGCCAGGCGCGCCCGGCCCATTCCCACCAAGCCTTCCTGCCGGTGCTTGTCTTCGCCGGAAAGGCGCAAGTAATCATCGTAAGCTTCTTGGTTTTTCCCCAGGCGAAGCAAGGCCCTGCCCCGCGAACTCAAGGCTTGGGGATGCTCCGGCTGCTTCTTAAGAAGCTCTGCCGCCCAATGCAGGACTTCATCCAAGTTGCGCGCCTCCCAGTGCACCTCAACCAAACCGGCCAACACTTTAGATTCGGAGGCTCCTTTTCCCAAGAGCGACATGTATGCGGCCTCGGCCTCTTCGAACCGCTGGCTGCTCATCAAAACCCGGGCCAGGGCCAAGGATGCCTCCTCGTTACCGGGATGCTTGATCAAATACGCGCGGTAGATCTCTTCGGCCCGGTAAAAATCCCCCCACAGGTTCATGGCCTGCGCCTGCGCTAAAAGAGCCTGGCCCCTATCCTTGGCCAAGGGCAGCACGCGCGCGAACAGGCGCCTGCTGACTTGGGCATGTCCCCGGGCCGCTTCCATGGTCGCCCAGTCGAGCATCAACTGGGCGTCGTCTGGCCGCTCCTTGAGAAGCCGCGCAAACAGGCGTTCGGCCTCGGCATGACGGCCGCTCCACGCATAGATACGGGCCAACTGCAGGCGGGCCTGATCGTCGCTGATATGACTTGACGGTGGCGCCAGACTCTCCGCCCCCGCCTGAACCGCAACAGCAGCCAGCAGCCAAATCGCTAATATGATCGACCGCGTTCTCACAAGGCCTGCCTACTCTTTAAGCGTCCTTTTCAATTCCTTGGCCGCCCTCCCAAACTCCCCCGCCCAGGAAAGGACAAAAGCGTAGTGCCTGCGCACCTGCACATCGTCCGGCTTCTGGGACAGAATGGTTTCGTATTCTTGTAAAGCCGGAGGATATTGGCCGCTCCAGGAAAGCACCTGGGCCAAGCGGAACCGCACAGCCAAATCAGCGGGCTTGCCTTTCAAATACTCGCGGTATAGCTGGATGGCCTCAGGATAACGCTTGTCCGAGGCCAAAAGGTCGGCCTTTAATAGCTTGGTTTCCGGTGTGGTTTGCCCGCCGGAAAGTTGCTCCAACGTCTTCAAGGCCTCCGCCTTGTGGCCGGCCCAATACAAAACCTTGGCCATTTCAGTCCGGGCCTCGGCCAAATCAGGCTTCTCGCCCAAAAGCTTCCGGTACTCCTTTAGGGATTCATCAAAGCGCTTGGTGTAGGAGAGGAGCCGGGCTAATTCCCAGCGCGCCCGCCAAGCCGGAATTTCATCACCTTCGGCCGTCAATCCGGCCTCTTTGGGCCCGGCAGCGGGCAAGACCGGTGCTGGCTCTCCCACGGCCGTGGACCTATCCTTTTCAGATCCCATGGCTAGGCTTGCGGCGCATATGCTTAACATCGACGCCAGTACCGTAGTGGCAAACCACAATTTGCCAAAGCTTATTTTGCTCATGGCTCCTCCTCCAGCGCTTTGCGATATTCAGAGATGGCGCCCTCCTTGTCTCCTGACCAGGCAAGCACCCGGGCCAGCCTCACCCGGGTTGAGCGGTCCTTGGGTTGGCTGCTCAATGCCCGGCGGTAAAGCTCTTTGGCCCGGTCAAATTCTCCGTTCCAGGCATATGTCTGGGCCAGCCCCACAAAAGCTTTACGGTTTTCCGGCTCCAGGCTCAGCGCCCGCCCGTATAGCGCCCTGGCCTGGCCATACTCCCGCCGATCCTTGTGCATCGTTGCCAACGCCAGGGTTACTTCTTTGTCATCGGAACGGCGCTGTTGCAAATCCTTCAACAAAGCCATGGCCTGCTGTTTACGGCCCAACTGATCATACAATCCGGCCAAGCGGATTATGGCCGCTGCATCACGTGTTTTCTCGGCGATGTATCTTTCCAGGTAGGGAACGGCTTGGGTAAACCCGCTTATGGCCATGTAGGACTCGGCCAACCTTAAATTGACTTGAGGCAGCTTCAAGCCTCGGTCCAACGATTTTTGATAAACCAGTATTGCCTGGGCGAATTCGCCCTTGGCGAACAATTTTTGGGCATCGTCATATATGATGAATTCGCCGCGCAGCACCCTATAGGACCCGGCTGCTGCTATCGCCATAAGCAACAACAGCGCCAGGAAGCCTGCCTGCTGGCGGGTTAGGCGTGGCCGTTTCATAGCCCGGGCACTTCCTTGATCATGGTAAGCAGGTTGCGCTCGCCATTTCGGCTCCGGAAAGCCTGGTCCATTACTTGGCTGATTATAAAAAGCCCCATGCCGCCTTCCTGCATGCCTGCCGGATCATGGGGATCAATTCGCGGCGCCTGGGGCGGCGATGAGGCTTGTTCCGTTATGGGCTCGCCCCAATCGCTGATGCCTATGACCAATCGTCCCGGCTCCTTTTTCAGCTCGACCTCCACCTGGTGGCCCGGCGCCTCCTTGTAGGCGTGCTTTATGACGTTGTTGGCCGCCTCGACCACCGCGAGTTCGACCAAGCCGGCCAAGTCTTCATCGACTCCGAAGTCCAGGCAGGCGCGGCGCACCAAATCAGCCACTCGGCGTACCTCCTCCAAGCGGCTGTCAATAACTAAGGATTTGATTGATTCGGCGCTCATGCCGCGCCCGTCCGTGGCGGTTATTTGTCCAAAACCCGGCAGGCCTGGTCTATGTCGTCGAACACCTTAAACACCCGGTCGAGCCTGGTCAGTTTGAATAAAGCGGTCACGTTTTTATTGATGCTGCACACCACTATTTCGCCGCCCGCCAGACCCAATGTTTTCAGGGTGGAGACAATGGCGGTCAATCCGCTGGAGTCGACAAACTCCACTCTTTCCATATTTAGGACCACCTTTTGGTTGCCCTGGTTGATAACATCGACCATATAGCCCTTGAAGGCACCGGCCACCGCCGCATCAAGGCGCTCTTCCTGAGGGGTGATCACCAAAACCCCGCCGATTTGCTGCTGTTCAATCTGCATGAAAAGTTTTCGCCTCCTCTAATGAATTCAAACCTTCCATGAAACGAGGGGCTATAATTATTTAGTGTAGCATATCCCGAATGGTCCACCGCTATTGGCAAACCAACAAACAAACAACATAATAAATGCTATAGTCAGCTTGCCCTAAGGCCAACGGTCTTGAAAGGAGAATTATGCCAGGCCGCAAGGGATTTTTGTGGGAACCAAGTGTGGGCCTCATGCTGAGATTATTTGTGCTTTGGTTCGTTCCGGTCGCCTTGTTTCTTACCGGCGGGGCATATCTATTTTACAAGCAGCAAACTATTAGCGAGCGCCGTTTGTTGCTGGCCCAGCAAAAAGCCCAGCTCCAGATCCTGCACAGGCGCATGCTGCAAGCCCTGGAAGCTTCCTCAAGACTGACCGAAACCCTGGCGGATTTGCCGGAGCTTCACGACTGGCCGACCAACCCCACGCAACGAGACAAAAGCCAAATGGCCGAGGTCTTTCTTAGCGCAATACGCAACCTGAAAATATACGATCAGATCCGATTCATCGGGCTTGATGGGCGAGAGCTGATTCGGGCTAATCACACTTTGAGCAAAGCTCAAATAGTCCCGCTTAATGAGCTGCAAGACAAATCGGAAACATCCTACTTTCAAATAGGCCGCGAATTAGGGGTTGGTGAGCAATACATTTCGCCCCTTGACTTGAATGCGGAACGCGGCGAAATCCAAATCCCCTGGAAGCCAACCATTCGCTTCGTCAGGCCGGTGTTTGACCGCCAGGGCCAACGCCGAGGCGTGCTGGTTGTGAATCTGCTGGCCCAGGTCCTTTTGCGCGATCTGGACCAGATCCTAGCCAAGCCGGGCATCGCCATGGTGCTAAACCAACAAGGCTATTGGCTGCTGGGAGCGCCACAAGATTATCTTTTCGCCTTCATGTTTACCAACGGCAAGGACCGGCGCATGCCCATCATGCATCCTGATGCCTGGCGCTTAATCGAAAAGGGGGATACCGGTCAAGGTTTCATACACCAAGGCTTGTACACTTTCGCCAAGGTATCCCCCTTCGGCCAAATGCCGGTCAAACCAAGCTGGATCATCATTTCATTTGTGCCGGGCAAGGCGGTCGACCAGCAAGTAGGCGTATACTTCCGCCAGATGCTCTATCTATGGCTGGCGCTGCTGGGCGGCGCCGCGCTTGGGGCCTGGCTCCTTGCCCGCAATCAAACCCGCCGCAGACTGGCCGAAGAAGATATTATCCGCAACGCCCGCAACCAAGAAGCCCTCAACCGACTTCTCGAACTTTCCCTGGAGGGCGGCAGCCTGGATTATCAACTCCACGCCGCCTTATCCATCTTACTGGCGATACCTTGGCTCAGCACCTTGCCGCGGGGCGCCGTCTTTCTTACCGATGAAAAGGATCCACAAACCTTGAGCTTGGTGGCAGCCAAGGATATCAATGATGAGCTACTCACCCTATGCGAAAAAGTCCCCTTCGGTCATTGCCACTGCGGACGGGCTGCCCAGACTGGCGAAATCCAGCACAGCGCCCAAGTCGACGGCCAACACAAAAACACCTACCCCGGCATGCCCCAGCACGGCCATTACTGCCTGCCCATTATGAGCGGCTCCCAGTGCCTTGGCGTAATGGTTCTGTACCAACTGCCCGGACAGGAACCAAGCCAAAACGAGACCGAGTTCCTCGGGTTGGTGGCGCGCACCCTGGCGGGCATGATCGAAGCCAGCCGCTCGGCGCAAAAATTGGCCGACAGCGAAGCAAGGCTCAAGGCGGTGCTGGGCAAAGCGGTGGAAGGGATAATTTCCATAGACGCGGGTGGAATTATCGAGTCCTTCAATAGAGCTGCCGAAAAAATGTTCGGTTACACTGTCGACGAGGTAATCGGCCAGCCTGTGGCGATAATCCAGCCGTCTAATATGGCCGCTCATCATCAAGAATACGTTGAGCACTATCTAGCCAC
>CAZDRW010000096.1:0-9613 GCA_964507555.1 uncultured Desulfarculaceae bacterium | reverse complement strand
CTAAATCCAGGCGTACCACGGACTTGATGGCCATGAGCCTCAGACCCACGCCTGCATCCCATTTCATATCTGTGTGTAACTTGCCGAGATCCCAGCTTTCAGCCACCCTGCCGGCTTCGGCGAATCCCACGAACTGCCACCAGTCTATCTTGAAAAAGCGCAGCCAGGATATCTCGGGCAGCGGCTGCCATTGGGGAATGTTGCGCCACTCCGCCCCGTAATAAATAGCGGCCTGGTCGTTAAAGCGGCCCACCGGATAGCCGCGCATGCGCCAGAAGCCGCCCAGGGTGGCTCCCAAATATGGCGGCGGACGGCTCTCGTTGCGGCCGGCATTTTCCTCCCAGGAGGGCGTGTCGATGGTCCACAGGTTGAGCGCCAGCACCGACTGCTTAAACCATTTGCTGTCCTTGCTCAAGGTGAAAAACTTGCTGGCTTCAACCTCCACCGTGGTCCAGGTTTGGGAGGATTCGAAAAGACCGAAATCGCGGGTCATGGCCAAGCGCTGAATACTGCCCTGGGAAGGGTTGGTGGGGAAATCGGTGTTGTTGTAGATCAACGATAGCTCAACCCCGTTGGTTTTGTTCATGGGGTTGGCCTGCCTTAACTCCAAGGTGCGCTCGCGCCAGAAGGTCCTGGCTTCCAAGGTGGTGACGCCGCTCACAAACGGGTTCCATTCCTTGCCGCCAGTAGGTTCCGAGGCCAGGATGCCCTTTTTCAGGCGATAGGTGTTTATGGGTGATTGGGCCGAGGCGCCCCAGGGAAAAACATAGCGGAAACGAAACTCGGCCCAGTTGTCTTCGCCCGAGCCCTCTAAATAGTCGCTGGACTTGGAATCGTTGCCGCCCGCCTCTCTATTGGTATAGCCCGGATTGCCGTCAATATAAATGCGCTGTGTGGAATAATCGCCCCATGACAGGTTGTAGTCCACGAACAACCGCCGCCAGAAGGGCATCTGAAAATTCCAGCCGACAAGATAGATGCCCTTGGAGGCGTTGCTGGATCCCATGACCGCGCCGAAAATGCCGACCTGTTCCTGGAAATAACCGGTGCCGCCCGCGGCCACACCGTAGGCCCAATCCAGGGTGTCGGTCTTGAAGGCGTAAGGGGCGGCCATGGCTTGGGGCTTGGGCCTTTCCTGGCCCACATTCAGGGAAACCGAGGGCGGCGGATTGACGGTGCGGCCCGCCTGGGCCACACCCGCGCCCAGCGTCAGTAGAATAACCGAAAGCCCCCATGCCACGCAACGAATCCAAGCCTTGCTCATTTAATGCTCCCAATTCCCAGGTTGCGGCTATTTCGGGCCATGCCGTTTCGCCAGCATTTTTATCAACCTGGCCTCGGCCCTTAGACCGTGGCTCCCCGGCCAAAACACCTTACCGCATTGGGGGCAGCGTGTGAAGCGCGGCGAGGTGTGCAGTACATGTTCGGGCGCCTGGCCCATGGCCTCATCTTTGCTAATCAGCACAACCGGCTGGTTACAGTCAAGGCAGCGGGTAAAAAACTTATCGGGACTAGGCTCCGCAGCAATCTCGTTAAGCACCTGGGCAAGCTGATCTTGCAAAGTATCTGACTCGATAATCAGAACCCCGGGCCGATTAGCCAAAGCCCGCCGCCTGCTGAGCACCACCCATCCCGGACGACCGGCGGGCGGCGCCTTTTCCACCAGGCGGGCATCCCAGCCCAAAAGCCGGAGCCAGCGGGCCAGACGGCCCAGGGTGCGCTCCACTATAAAACGGGGTGTGTCGCTAGCCGTCATGGCTGGCCTCAGGGCAATATTTCCACCGGCACGCCCTTCGGCAATTGGGGCGTGAAGACCTCGCTGTCAAGCGGTGGGTTTATTTTCAGGCTGTCGCAGGCAAGCATCAGCGTGCGATTGGATCGGTCCTTCAGCTCCACTTTGAGGGGATAGCTAAAGGAGACGCCTTTCTGGAAATCGCTGAAAGACGCCTCCAGTTCGGGGCTCTCGCCTTGCCTTTGCAGCCAAGCCTTGTGCAGCGAGTAGCTATGCGGGTCAAAGAGCAGTTCCTGATTAGACATCCCGCCGACGTAAGCCAGCTTCAGCTGGGCCAAATCCGGCGAGGGCCCGGGCGAGAGCCGGATATTCTCGGCGCCGGGCGGCAAATCCATGCTGCCGGTCAAAAGCGCGTATATGCGCTCAAGCGAAAGGTTTAGTCCCACGAAGCGTTCCAGGTTGCGCCGGCTGGCCTGGCCCAGGAAAGCCTTGTTTTCCCGGTAATCCAGCACGGCCAGCCATTGGCCGTCGCTGATCAAAAGCATCACCGGCCGGTTGAAGGGGCCCATTATTTCAGCCCGCAACTTATTGGGATATGCACCGCGGATAAGATGTTCGCCGCTTATTTCTCCGCGGTCCCCTTGCAGACTGATTTCGCCTTGCATGATAAAACTGCGCACAAAAAGGCGGCGTTCATTCAGACGCTCCACTGCCTGGGAGGCGGTGGGCAGCATGGCGGGAAGTGACGGCCGGAGCGGCGTGGTGGCGCAAGAGCTCAATAAAAAGCCAAGGCAAGCCAGCGCCGGGAGCAGGCAGATAAGTTTGGACCGGGCGCGGAAGGATTTCACGGCTTTGCCGGGGAGGCGGGTTGGGCGCGGGCCTTTTCCAACTTGTCCTTAATTTCTTTTGCCTTGGGGTGCTGTAATTTAAGCGCCTTTTCATAAGCCGTGCGGGCCACGTCGTAGCGTCCCAGCTTCATGGCCGCGTCGCCCAGATGCTCGAAGATAACCGGGTCTTCGTCGCCGGAAGCAGCGGCGCGTTTGAGATAATTGAAAGCCAAGGAATATTTGCCCCGCTGGTAATACACCCACCCCAGGCTGTCAAGGATATAGCCGCTGTAGGGCTCCACGGCTAACGCCCGGCGGATCATGCGCTCGGCCTCGTCCAGGTTCTTGCCATCTTCCGCCAAGGTGTAACCCACGTAATTCAAGGCGCGGGCGTGGCGATCGTTGAGTTCTATGGCCTTGCGCATTAATTTGATGGCCTCGGGGCGCTTGCCCGATTTGTCCAGCACCACGCCCAGACGGAAATAGCTCTCGGCGTTGTTGGGTTCGGATTCAATGGCCTGGCGCAAAAGATCCTCGGCTATGTCCAGTTCCCCCTGGGCCTCTCGCAGCGCGGCCAGGGCTATGATAAGGTCCACCTCTTTCGGGCGCTCGGAAAGGTTGTCTTGCAAAAGTTCCAAGGCCGCGTCCCTCTTGCCTTCGCTTTCCAATATCTCGGCTTGGTGCAAAAGCGCGTCCACGAAAAACTCGCTCTCCGACGGCACCTGCCTCAAGGCCTCCATGGCACCTGCTTTCCGGTGGGCCTCCTGGAGAGAAACGCCCAGATAATAACGGGCGCGATGATTGTCGGGCTCCTGTTTGAGGATGCCCTTGAACTCCTCGGCGGCCTGGTCGTAGCGCCCCTGCTCGTAGTAGACCAAGCCAATCTTGAGCCTAACCTCGGCGTCGTCACGGCTGAGTCCCTTAACAATGGCAAACTCGTGCAAGGCCTCCTGGTAGCGCCCGGTACGCAGATAAAGACGGCCCAGAAGATCATGGGCCCGGGCCGACTCCGGGTTTCTGCCCAATATCTCCAAATAGGTTGATTCAGCTTTGGCGTGCTGGCTCATGTGCTCATATAGCTGGGCCAGTTCAAAATAGGCGGCCAGGAAATAGGGCGATGTCTTGATCGCCTCCTTCAAATGGATTTCCGCCATTTTGTATTTCTTGAGACTTCCCAGCACCTGACCAAGATAGAAATGTCCCAGGGCCAACTCCGGGTTCTGGGCCACCAGTTCCTGCAGCACCCGGGCCGCGTCAGTCAGGCGGCCGTCTTCCATGTACAGGGTGCCCAGGAACAAACGGGCCTCCTCGTGGCTCGGATCAATCTCCAACACCTTTTCATAGGCTTCGATGGCCTTGCTCATTTCCTTGCGGTTGGAATAGATGCTGCCCAATAGCAGCCAGGCGTCCAAGAGCTTGGGATTGCGGTTGACCGCTTCCAGGGCTTCGGCAAGCGCCTCCTTGAGCTGGTTCTGACTGGCATGCAGACGCGCCAGTTCCATTTGCAAAAATCCGCTCTTTGAATCCTCCTTGGCGGCTTTGCGCATGTATTGAACCGCGCCTTTGGTCTCGCCCTTGCGCATCAGCAATTCGCCCACGGCGAATTGGGCCAAGGCGTCGCCACGCAGGGCCTTGGCGGCCGGCACCGGCGCAGGCTTGGGCGCAATAGCGCAAGCTGGAATCACGGCCAGGATCACAAGGATGAGCAGGATGCGTGGCTTCATGGTGATGAGGCCTATTCCCCTTCCGTAAGATCGGCGAAGAGTCCCTCGAAATTGGGAATGCTTTCTTGCATATACGCCTTAAGTTTTTCCAACAACCGCACCTGGATTTGGCGGACTCTTTCCCGGCTGACCCCATGTTCCTCGCCCAGGTCGCTCAGCGTCATGGGGTCTTCGGAAAGAATTCTGCGGTCCAGGATGTCCAATTCCTTGTCGTCCAAGGTCTGGCGGAACTCCATAAGCTTGTCATGAAACAACTTGCGCAGCTCTTTTTCCAATAAGGATTCTTCGGCCAAAGGCTTTTCGTCCGGCATGAAGGTTTGGTGGGAATCTTCGGATTCGTCCCGCACCGGCGCGTCCAAGCTCAGTTCCCAGGAGTCCAAGCGCTGATCCATGTCGACCACGTCTTGCTCTGACACCCCCATGCGTTCGGCCAAAAGCTTGGGCCCTGGGGTTATGCCCATGGCCTGCAACTTTTCCTTTTCCTTGGAGAGATTATAGAAAAGCTTGCGCTGGGCCTGAGTGGTGCCCAAGCGCACCAGGCGCCAGTTGTCCATGATGAATTTCAGTATATAGGCCTTGATCCAAAAGGAGGCATAATAAGAAAACTTAATGCCCCGGAAGGGATCGAACTTCTTGACCGCCTGCAGAAGCCCGGCGTTGCCCTCCTGGATAAGATCCAGGAGGTTGCTCATCCAATAGCGTTGGTGCTCCATGGCGATTTTTACCACCAGCCTCAAATTGCTGGTGGCCAACTCGGCCGCCGCCTCGGTGTCGCCGTTCTCGTGGTAACGCCTGGCCAGCTCCTCCTGCTCTTCCTTGGATAGCACTTTATATTGACGTATTTCCCAAAGATAACGCTGCAGGGTGTCGATCGGCGCCGGCGGCTTGGCCGGGGCCAGATCCAAGGGAAAGCCGTCTGCATCGGCGTCGTCTTGGTCAGCCGCTTCTATCTCGACACCCAAATCATCACTGGAGTCCGCGTCAATGGGCTCGGCAACATCCTCGTCTTCCCGGTCCAAAACCTCCACCTCGGGCGGTTCCTCAACAGGAAGAGCGGTTTTGAGCGAAGTCTTTGAAATAGATTTCTTTGCCATATTGATATTATAAAGCCCTTGGCTTGCTTTCGCCCCTGGTTGGGGCGCAATCTACCCTTAAGGGCTCGCTGGCGCGCCAAGCACCGGACCCAGCTCCCTCAAGGGCTCGAAGCGCAACCGGAAAAAGGTACGCTTTTATAAGAGCATACTAATTGCAGCCCCCACCGGCAAGGGGAAAGCATGCGAAATTTTGGCGAAGACGGCCATTGTTTAGACCCACCGCCGGGTTTTTCGGTAAGCCGGCTCGCTTTGAGCCAAGGCAACATGCGTCTGGTGCATGGCGGCCAGGGCCCAACCCTCATCCTGGTTCACGGGCTGGGCGGCAGCAGCGAGGATTTTTTCTTGGCCGCCCCTTTGCTGGCCCGTGAGCACACCGTGATAATTCCCGATCTGCCGGGCTTTGGCGGCTCGGAAAAACCCGAGGCGTCCTACAGCGTTGGTTGGTTTATTGATGTTTTGCAGGAGATGCGCCGGCTTCTGGGCCTAAACCGCTCGGATTGGCTGGGTCACTCCATGGGCGGTCTCCTGTGCCTGCTCCTGGCGGCCCGCCATCCCGGCCTGGTTGAACGAATCATAGCCGTGTGCCCCGCCGGAGGGCATAAAAAATTACCCCTGCGCTGGCGGCTTATGCGGAGCATTCTGGTTGGCAGGCACGGCAGGCTGCGCATAAGCTGGGCTCAGCCCTTACGCTTGTATTTACCACTGGTTGTATTCAACCAATGGAGTCCTCTGACCAGGGACTTCAGTCGGCGCTTCATCGCGCGCTGGCATGGCCCCCAAGGCCGCTTGCTGGAGCGCTCGTTTGTGCGCGCTGCCCTTAGCATCTTTGAAACACCTGCTTGGCCCGAGGTACAAAGCATCCTTTGCCCGGTTCTTCTGGTAACCGGCAGTCACGATTTAGTCACAACCAGGGAACAAACCAGGCGCCTGGCCCGTCATCTGCCGCCGGACCGGCGGTTGCTTGAGTTGCGCGGCGGGCACATGCTGCCTTATACGCATGCGGAAGAGCTTTCATGCGCGACTCTGGACTTCTTAGGTTTCCCACGGTAGGTTTAGAAGCCGAGATTTTTGCAGCGCCCCGTACTCCGCGGGACCAAGCCCCTAAATTGCCGAGTCTTATTCCACCGGAGAAGCCCTTATGCAAACCTGGATACAAGAGCGCTTGAACCAGGTTGAGGAGCTTCTGGGCCAAGACAATTTAGCGGGGGCCGCCTTGGCGGTGGCCGATATGCACCCGGCTGATCTGGGCAACCTGGTCGAAGAGCTGTCTGAGGACGACAAAGTAAAACTATTCAATGTCTTGGAGCCCACGATCGCCGCCGAGGTGGTGGTGGAGCTATCCGACCACTCCCGCGACCTGGTGCTGGCCGGGCTTTCCACCGGCCAGTTGTCGGCCATCGTGGACGACATGCCTTCGGACGAGGCCACCGACATCATCGCGGACCTGCCGGCCGAGCAGGCCCGCGAGATTCTGTCCCGCATCGACCTGGAGGATTCGGCCGAGGTCCGGGCGCTGCTGCAATATGAGGAAGACACCGCCGGCGGCTTGATGCAGCTTGAGCTGGTGGCCGCCCGCTCCAACCAAACCGTGGCTCAGGTGATCGAGGCCATCAGGGAAAAAAAGGACGAAGTCGGCGAGTTGCACAACATCTACGTGGTCGGCTCCGACAAAACCCTAATGGGTTACGTGCCGGTTTCCAAAATGATCCTGGCCGCGCCCGATACTCCCATGCGCAACTTGTTGGTAACCTGCCCCCTGGTGGTGGAGGCCCACGAAGATCAGGAAGAGGTGGCCCACAAATTCCGGCGCTACGATGTGGTGAGCGCGCCGGTGGTCGACAGCCAGGGCCGCCTTTTGGGTCGCATCACCATCGACGACGTGATGGAGGTCATGGAAGAGGAGGCCCGGGAGGACTTGCTGCGCATGGCCGGCGCCTCCAGTGAAGAGGATATGTTTTTCACCAGCGGCATCTTCAAGATTTCCCGCCTGCGCCTGCCTTGGCTTTTAAGCAACATGATGGGCGGTTTGATTAGCGGTTGGCTGCTGTGGAGATTCAAGGTGAAACTGTCCGACGCCATTTTCCTGGTGGCTTTTATCCCGGTCATCACGGCCATGGCCGGCAACGTGGGCGTGCAGTCCTCCACCATCATGGTGCGGGGATTCGCCGTTGGCCATGTCCATTTCGGCAACCTTTGGAGGATTCTGTTCAGAGAGGTGCGGGTGGCCATCTTGATCGGCTCAGTTTGCGGCAGCGCGGTGGGCTTTTTAGCCCATTTCTGGCATGATAATATTGTCTTGGGCCTGGTGGTCGGCCTGTCCATGATCTGCGCCATTAGCACGGCCGCCATGCTGGGCACCCTGGCCCCCGCCCTGTTAAAGCGGTTGAACGTGGACCCGGCCATCAGCTCCGGCCCGATCGTTACCACCTGTAACGACATCCTGGGAATTCTTATCTACTTCGGCATAGCAAGCATTTTTTACCGTTTTCTCGTGGTGTGAGCCATGGACCCCCGGCGTAGCGAGGCTTTAATCCTGCGCCTGCGCGGCTTGGGTGAAAGCGACTTGTTGCTGGATCTGTTCGCCAGGGACCTGGGCCGGGTCACGGCCTTGGTCAAGGGCGGCAAACGCTCCCAAAAACGCTTCTTCGGTCTTCTTCTCACCGGCCATTTGGTGGACGCCCACCTGACGCCGGCCACCAAAGGCTCCGACCTGTGGCGACTGGAGGCGGCCTCTCTGCTGACGGCCCACGTGGGCCTGCGCCTTGATTTCCGCAGGCTGATAGCCGCCGCGCCGGTGTGGGAGCTTCTGCTGCGGTGCACCGCTCCCCAGGACCCGCACGCCCCGGCCTTGGATTTGGCGCTGGCCACTTTAAGCCGCCTGGAACGCGCTGACGACCAAGCTGAGCTGGCCGCCGGACTGATCGTATTCCTGACCCGGCTTTTGAAGGAGCTGGGCTACGGCCTTTGCCTGGACATCTGCCTGGTCTGCGGACGACCGCACGCCAAAGCCAAGGCCGCGCACCTGTCCTTGGCCGGCGGCCTGGTGTGCGGCTTGTGCCCCCATGAGAGCGTTTCTCATGGCGGCGCGGCGGTCTGGGAGGTGCCGGCCGGGCTGGTGAAAGGCATGGCCGCGGCCCAGGAGCTTGATATGGGTTCCTTGGGGCGTTTGCGTTTTCCCGCCTCGGTGCTCAAACCCGGCCTGGCTTACCTATGCGAGTTTTGGCGCCGGGTGGCCGGGCGCGACTTGGCCAGCTTGGAAGTGGCGCAGCGCTTTTTCCTAAAAAACTTGTGAAGCCATGCCGTGGCGGCCTAATCCGCCACCTGAGGTTTTACAACCCTGAGCGCCCGGCGTTATTTCATCGTTGAGCTATAATGTTAACCAAGTCAATTTCGCTAACCGCCGTCCCGCTGGAGAAGTAAATGACTGACCAACCAGCCTCAGTCCAGATCGATGAGTTGCAAACCGCACTTAATGAACTGCGCGTGCTGGCCCAACAGCAGCCCAAGGAACACCTGCCCAAGGTTGCCGGCGCATGCAACAACCTGGGCAATCGTTTGGTTGATGAGGGCCGCTTTGATGAGGCGGGTCCGCTTTTTTCGGAATCCCTCATCCTGCACATGGTGCTTTGGCTGCAAGACAGAGAGGCCTATGCAAAAAACCTGGGCATCGTACTGGGCAGCGTGCGCGGCCTGGCCGCCAACCCGGAATTCCTGGGGAGCGGCCGCTGGCTGGCCCAGCTGTGGGGCGTGGTGCTCTATAACCTGCGCCAGGCCTGCCTTCCCTTCTGCCGGGAATTGGGCAGCCTCTTCGAAAGCCTGGAGCAATGGGATTTGGCCCTGGAGCCCTACATCTTCGCGGAGCTAGTTCTCTTGGAAAACAATCCCGAACAAGCCGCCATGGCCCGTAGCGACGCCGAACGGCTCAATGACAAGATTGGCCCCAATGCCGCGGAACTGCGCCAGGCCGTGGAGCAGCGTCTGGCCGAGTTCACCAGCGCCCCGTCCCCGCTGGCAGACGCATAGGCTCCTCCGGCTGCGGATGGCGGATAGGCTTTTTGTCAGCCGGGGCCTCTTCTTCCCCCAAGCTTATGAGCACGATGGCGGCGATCACCATCAAACCAGCCACCAGATGCGGCCAGGTCAAGGTCTCGCCCAAGAAGAGATGGGAAAGCCCCAGGGCGCTCACTGGCATCACCGCGGTGAACACCCCGGCCGTGCCGCCCGAAACCTGCGACA
>CAZDRW010000095.1:0-9617 GCA_964507555.1 uncultured Desulfarculaceae bacterium | reverse complement strand
AGAGGTCGATGATGATCTGGGAGAACTTGAGCCCAATGCCGGTTAGCTGGATGGTGCCCACGATGATGCCGATCACACCCACCGTGGCGCCGATTATCAGGGTGTTTTTGGCTCCCTCGATCATGGGGGCGGTCAGTTCCTGGAAGCGCTTGCCCTTGTCCCTTGCCGCCAGGCTGACCAAGGCATAGGCCACAAAGGCCCAGAAGGCGGCGGTGGGCGGGCTGTCCAGATAGCGCACCATGCCCAGGGCCAAAACCAGGGAGGGAATGGCGGTGACCAGGAAATCGGGCCAATCCATTTTCCCACTTTCAGGGTCCCGGTTGGCTCCCTTGGTCAGGAAACAAAGTATCAGCCAGGTCACCACGCCCAGGGGGATAAGCACCATGGGGTTTTCCACCTCCAGGCCGGCAAGGGCATTGGGCAGAAAAACCGCCACCGCGGGCCCCACGAAGCGCACCGTCTCTGCGAGACCCTTGCGCATGTCCCTCCCCAGCCAGGCGACGATGACGCAGGTGATGATAGCCCAATAGGCGGCCATGCCCGGGGAAAAGGCCATGAGCATCAGCACCACGATCGCCACCAGCGGGAAGGACATGTACCACTGGGTCTTGAGGATATCCAGGGCGGTGGGTGCATTCTCCTCTACTATTCCCACCAGGCCGTAGCGCTTGGCCTCGAAGTGGATCATCACGAAGACGGATAGGAAGTAAATCACCGCTGGGAAGATCGCCATCAGCATGATGTCCACGTAGGGAATCTCGGTCATTTCGGCCATGATGAAGCCGCCGGCCCCCATGATGGGAGGCATGAACATGCCCCCGATGGAAGCAGCCGGTTCGATGGCTCCGGCCACATGGGGCTTGAAGCCTGCTTTTTTCATGAGCGGAATGGTAAATGCCCCGGTGGAGACGGTGTTGGCGATGGCCGATCCCGACACCGAGCCGAAGAAGCCCGAGGCGATGACCGCCACCTTGGCCGGCCCGCCCACGGTGCGTCCGGCCAGGGCCATCGGCAGGTCCAGGAAGAAGCGGCTGGCGCCGGAGGACTTGAGGAAGGCACCAAAGAAAATGAAGAGTATAACGTAGGTCACCAGCACCGTGGCCATGATGCCGAAGACGCCTTCTTGTTTGAAATAAATATGGTTGAGCGCCCGGTCCAAGGCAAAGCCGCTGTGGGCGAAGGCATTCAAGATGGGTACGCTGTGCAAAAGATCGCCCCAGAGGGCATAGGCCAGAAACACCAGGCCCACGATAGTCATGGACCAGCCCAAGATCCGCCGGGCCACCTCCAGGGAAACCAGGATGCCCACCACGCTGACCGCGGTGTCCAACGCGGTCTCCGCGCCCATGCGGTAGTTAATGGCCTCGTACTCGATGATGAAGTAACCCACCACAAAAGTGGCGGCCAGGGCCAAAAACAGATCCAGGGCGATAATGCCGCTCTCGCCCCTGTAGCCCCAATATTTCACCGGAGTAAAGAAGAGCACGGCCACGGCCACCGATATTACGGCGTAGATGATGTTGAAGCTGTGGGCCGTATTTGAGCCCCCAGTTCCCAACAAAAAGTGCAGGATAAAGTACACCGTCGTGCCCACGGTAAAAAAGGGTATGGCGGCGTCCACATAGAAACTGTAGGAGTTGCTTGGCTTGGAGGTAAAGGGGTAGTTGATGAAGACCAAGACGTAGGTGACCAGCACATAGAGGCCCAGGAAATACTGGGTGTCCACCGGAGTGGCGGCGCACCACATGTAGAAAAGCACCATCCCGATGCCAAGGCCTGAAGTAAACCACCGCCAAAAACCGGACAAAGAGCGGCTGGCTCCGGAGTCCTTGCTGACGATTTTTTCCAGCTTTTCCTTATCCGCCACGCTGGGGGGCACTTGTTCGCTCATGGCTTTCCTCGCCTAAACCTTGGGTCGTTGGGGGGGCGGCAGGCCCCCCCAGTGATTTTACGTGGTTGGGTTAGTCAATCGGCTTCAGGTTGGCAGGTATGGTCTTGCCCTGCTCGGTCCAGAACTTGGCCGCGCCCTTGTGCAGAGGAACGCTGGCGCCCTTGAAGCCATTTTCCAAGGTCATGGTCTTAAAGGTCTTCTTGGCCGTCACCATGGCAGCCATGCCCTCCTTGGACCACAGGGTCTTCATGATCATGTAGACCAAGTCCGCATCCACGGTACTATTGGTGGTCAATATGCAAGCGTCCTGGAAGGACTTGCAGGCGGGCATACCCTTGCCATAGGTCCCGGCCGGGATAACCATGGGACCATAGGCATACGCTTTGTAGAAGCCGGTCTTCTCGGCGTCCACGCCCACGTCGAGCAAGCGGATCTTAACCTGCACGGCGGCCTCGATGACCGAACGGTTGGGATAGCCCACCAGCACCCAAAAGGCGTCGATCTTGCCGTCCTTGAAGGCGCTGGCCGCGGCCGAATAGCCCATGAAGGTCGGCTTGAACTTGTCCCATACCTTGATGTGACGGAAGAAACGCTCGGCCGAAGCGGCCGCGCCAGAGCCGGCGTTGCCCACGGCCACGCGGGCGCCCTTTAAGTCCATGGCGGACTTGAATTTGCTATCCTTGCGCACTATAAGCTGAGCCGGCGCGCCGTAGAGGAAACCCATGGCGCGGATCTTGTTGTACTTGGTGGCGTCCTTGGGCAGCTTGCCCTTGAAGCCCAGGTCAGAGTCCACCGCATAGCAAAGACCAAAGTCGGACTCGCCCTTGTCGACCCGTTTAACATTTTCCACCGAGCCGCCGGAGCCAACCGAACTGGCCTTCACGTTCTTGAGGACCTTGGGCACGTAAATGGCCATGGCGTTGGTAAAGGTGTTGAAAGTGCCTCCCGTGGGACCGCCGCCAATTTTAATTTGGTAGTCTTTGGCCATCGCCGCGCCCGGCACCATGCCCAGGCCCAATACCAGCGCAGCCACTAAACCGAGCAGCAGTGCTTTCTTCATGTCTTAACCTCCCTATATAGTTGCAATGTGTAAATTCATCTTCACCAGGGGCAAAGATGGTCGACCACTTAAAGCAAGCCGCAAGGCTTGTATTCAGATTAATCGCACAGAGGCAGGCAAACGGTTGCGCTGAATAACAGCTACCGTGGACGGCTTCGGATCATGAGCATCCGAGAACTCTGCCTTAATTGATATCTTAGTAATATTCTGCGCTATTAGTAAATTGGAGGGCCACTGATTTTGTTGTAGGTAAATGTATTACAAACTTAGCGGAGTGAGGTGATTTGCCCGGGTTCAAGGCTCGATAAGGCCGACTTGTATGGCAAATCGGCTCAAGTCGGCGTTGTTGCGCAGGCCCAGCTTCTTAAGCAGGCGAAAGCGGTAGGTATCCACGGTTTTCACGCTGATATGATAGTTTGCCGCGATTTCCCGGTTGGTCTGCCCCAAGGCCAAGGCGCGTAGAACCTGCACCTCGCGGTTGGAAAGCGAGTCCAAGGGGGACTGGCCGTGCTCCCCGCGCGCCACCCGCAGAGCCAAGAGTTCGGCCGCCTCGGCGCTCAGGTAGAGGCCGCCCGCATGGACCTGGCGCAAGGCAGTGACCAACTGCTCCGGCGCCGAACGCTTGGTGATGTAGCCCCGCGCCCCGGATGAGATGGAACGCACCACGTACTGCTCCTCCTCATGCATGGTCAAAACCACGATCGGCAGGTCGGGCAGACTGGCGTGGAGTTGGTTGATCACTTCCAGCCCGTCCATGCCAGGCATGGATATGTCTATCACCGCCACGTCCGGTTTGACCTCCAGCGCCTGGCGGATGGCCTCATGCCCATCGGCTGCCTCCACCACAACTTCCATCTCGCCGGTCTCTTCTATGAGGCTGCGCAGTCCGGCGCGCACAATACTGTGATCATCCGCCAAAAGGACCCTAATCACAATTGATCTCCTATCGGGTAATGCAGCGGCAGGTGCAAATACACTTCGGTTCCCTTCCCCCCCGGGTCTGAGCGAATATCCAGCCTGCCTCCGGCCAGACTGGCCCGCTCCCGCATGCCGGCCATGCCCAAGCCTGCTTGTTCGGACACTTCCTCCACCTTGAAGCCATGGCCGTTGTCCACCACCGCCACCATCAGCTCGCCGTCCCTGGCCGCCAAGGTAACATCGACATTGGAGGCATTGGCATGGCGAGCCACGTTGGTGAGCGCCTCCTGGGCCACGCGAAAGGCCGCTATGGCAGTGAATTCGGTCAGTTCCGGCACATTCTTATGGTGAAACACGCAGGCAATGCCGGTGCGCTTCTCAAAATCAGTGGTATGCCATTCCAAGGCGTCCACCAGGCCCAAGACATCCAACACCGGCGGCCGCAGGCGGGTGGCAATGTGCCGCACATCACTAATGGTGCGGTCAATGAGTTCGCACATGGTCTGGGCCCGGGCCATAGCCCGGTCGTCGAACCCTTTCAAGCGCTCTCGCAGCCAGACCGCATCCATGCGCAGCGCCGTCAGCAGCTGGCCCAACTCATCGTGCAGTTCCCGGGCAATGGCGGTGCGCTCCTTTTCTTGCGATGTAATAATGCTCCCCGAGAGCCGCCGCAATTGATCCTGGGCCTTTTTCAGATCGGTGATGTCCACCGATATACCGCAAAGGCGCGCGACCCTTCCCTGTTCGTCCAGAATGGGAAACCGAACCGAAAGATAAGTATGCAGGCCGCCGTCTTGGGGAAACATTTCTTCAGCTTGGAACGGCCGCTTTTCCGTGAGCACTTTAATATCATTGTTGCGGAATTGGTCAGCCACCTGCTTGCTGAACACGTCATAGACCGTCTTGCCCTTGGCCCATTCCTTGCTCATGCCGAATATTTCTTGCCAGCGGGAATTGACCAGGACATAGCGGCCCTCAGGGTCTTTCATATAAACCACGGCCGGGGTGTGTTCGATGAGGCCAGACACTTCGCGGGTGCGCTGACGGACCTGGCGTTCCAGATCCTTTGAGTAGCGGCTCAGCTTTTCCTGGGTCAGGCGCAGTTCCTCTTCAGTACGCTTCAGGGTGCTGACGTCGCTCAGCACCGCCAGCGAGCGCACGATCTTGCCATCGGCATCTTTTTCCGCAATGGCCGATAGCAGCACTTCAATAACCTCTCCGCTCTTTTTCACAAAGGCATGAGAGACTTCTTTAGCCCGGCCCTTGTCGAAAAATTCCGGCAGGGTTTTCTCTTCGGCGTTACGGCGCGATTCCGGGGTCAGGAAATCGGTGAGCTTGCGGCCGATCACCTCCATCGCCTCATAGCCCAGGGCTTCGGTCCAATAATCGCTAACGCTGATGAGCCGCCCCTCTGAATCAATGGAGTGCAAGAGCGCCGGGGTGTTGTGGTACAAGAAGCGGTAGCGCGCTTCGCTGCGTCTTAGCTCTTTTTCCGCAGTTTCGCGCCTGGCAATCTCCAGCCGCGCTTTGCGGTTTAAAAAATACACACCCAGCCCCAAAAACAGACACAACCCTAAAACCACCAATCCGGTGGTGCGGGCCAAGGGCTGCATCATGGACTCGGAAACCACTTCCAGGTCGCGCAAATGTATTACCTTCCAGTTGTCATAATCCGCGATGGCATAGGAGTAGATGAGGTAGCGATTGCCCTTCTGGTCAACGGCCAGGTGTTGGTCCTCCAGGGAAAGTCCCACCCATGGCCAGGGTCCTTCGCCGAATTGGCGGCTGGCGCGCACCTCTTGCAATTCTTGGGGGCTTTTCCGCCATAGGGTCTTGAACAGCCAATCCGGTCGGCTGGTGCTGAAGATTACATCATAGGGCCCGGTGAGTATGGTGATGCCCTCCACCGGCTGCAATACCGATTCTTCCAAGCGGCTGATGGAGGATTTGATAACCACCACTCCCAAACGCTTGCCTTCGGACCCTAGCACCGCATGACTGTAATAAGCGCCGCGCTTATGGCTCCTGAAACCCAGGGCCAAATACTTGCTGGCCTCCCCCTGCATGGCGTTCTTGAAATAGGGGCGGAATGAATAATTATCGCCCAGGAAGCTGTCGTCCTCCCCCCGGTTGCTGGTGGCCACCACCAGGCCAGTGTGATCCATGAGGTAGCACACGTTCACTTCCAGGGATTTTTGGAAATGATCCAGCATGCGGTTGGCCCGCTCCAGGGTTGCGGCGCTTTTATGCTCCAGGGCGGCATGCAACTCGGCCAACCCGGCCAAAGCCTTAACGGTGTTCAGGTTTTCGGTGAGATGAGTGGATAGCTGGTTGCGCACCAACTCCGCCCGCGAGGCGGCTTGGCGCCGGGCCACGGCGAACTCGTACTCGCGCAGGGAAAAGAAATAATAGAAGGCCCCCACCGCCGTGGACACGGTGGCCATAAGCGACAGGGCCAATAGTATGGTGCGCAGCCTCATGGTTTTGAAGTCCGCCCTAATCCAAATTGGTTATCTGAACTCTAGCACATGGCTGGGCGGCTGTGCAGCGTAGCGCTGCTAGAATACGATTTCGCCTTTCCTTACGTCATACACGCCTGCGTAGGTAATACGCAGGGCCAGGATCGAGGTGAATGACAAGAAACCGAAGGTCCATATGGGATAAGGCAGCTTACAGCCCATTGCCCAGAGCTCTTTGTGCAGACCGCTCAACTCAGCCGCCACCTGCTCCACGGTGTTCAGAGAGCAGATGCCGCCCAGCGCCAGAGGCACCCGCGCCCGGATTTCGCCGTCCTGCGCCAGCACCACGCCGCCCTGCATGGCCAACACTTCCTCCATGGCCATGGCCATGTCCTCCGGGCTCTGCCCTGTGGCCATCAGGCCATGGGTTTCGTGGGCGATGCTGGCGGCCAGCCCGCCCAGGCCGGGGCAAAAGCCTTTGACAAAACCCTGCCCTTTCCGGCTGCCGTCCCGGCTGATGATGCTGATGGCCGACACATCGCCTTGGGGCTGGTAATAGCCGTCCGCAACAGGAATTTTCAGGTCTTCCCTGGCGGTCACGGTCTGATCCTGCACGCGGATAACCGGAACCTTGGCTCCGGGTGCTTTGCATTTAACCAGAAAATCCTCAGGCGCGGGCGGGGCCAGGGAAAACGGTCTGGTTCCCAAGCCGGCCGAAGCCTCTCCAGCCACCGGCCGCAGCAAGCGGCCGTCCCGGGCCACCAGCTTGCCCTTGGCCAAAACCAGCCTTGGCGTAGGGCGCTCCAGGGAAGAAACCACCTGCATATGAGCCAAGCGGGCGGGGGCGATGCAACCCAGCAGATGATCCAGGCGAAAGTAACGCGCCGGGTTGATGGTCGCCATCTGAATGGCGCGCAGGGGATCGATGCCGTGCTCCACGGCCTGGGCCACCACCCAGTCCATGTTGCCCCATTCCAGAAGATGTTCCGGGAACATGCCGTCGGTGACCAGCATGAGGCGGCTGGCGTCATAGTCCTGCAAGCGCCGCACCGCCTCGGCGGCGCGCGCCAACTCGGTCCTGATGGAACCCTGGCGGATCATGGTGGCGAAGCCCAGGCGCACCCGGTTTATCACGTCGTCCGCGCTTAGCGACTCATGGCAGGAGGTGATTCCCTCCCTGGCCATGACGTTCAGCTTGGCGGGGCTGCAGCCGGTGGTGTGGCCTTCCACCGTGCGCCCCAGGCTCCTGGCTAGGCGCATCCGGTTGCTCAGCCCGCTGTCGCCCTTTAGCAGCCTGATGTAGGGGCTCAGCTCGCTCAAGCCCAGCACGTTGTCATGCTGGAATGCCTTGGCCACATCCCGGTCGGACCACAGCTCCCTGCCTTCCACGCCGGGATAGGGCGGCGAAGCCGAGGGCACGCCGGTATAAACGCTGACCAGGGACTGGGCCAATTCCGCCATCACCGCCAGGAACGGCTCCACGCCAAGCGCGTTGGCCAGATCGTGGCCATCGTTGAAAAATCCCGTGGTGCCGCTTTTGACCACTTGATTGGCATAGGAATAGGGATTGATGAACAGATCGCAGTGGGTGTGCGCGTCGAAATAACCCGGCAGCAGATAGTCGCCCGCTAGATCGATAATTTCGGCCCGGCTGGCGTCGATTTCCGACTCATCCCCCACATGGATGATCCTGCCGCCCGCCACGGCAACCGCCTGGGGCAGTATCTCGCCGCTGAATACATTGACCACGCGGCCATTTAGCAGACACAGTTCGGCTTGCATGGCTCGAGCTTCTCCATGGTGCAGGTTCTAAAGCTGACTTCCCAGCTTGCACCACCAGGCCACGCTTGTCCACCAATTTGCTACTATTCGCTTTGGGCCATATGGCCTATATATTTGATTATATTTATTTTACTTGATGAGACCATACAGAGGCCGCAAGAGGGGCGCTCCGGCCCGGCTTGGTGACGGCTAGATCAGGGAGGGGCCGCCCCGCACCTCAAAACGCCCGCCCAAGCGAAAGCGCGAGCCGGGATAGATGAAGCGGTTGTCGGTGGCCACCTGGCCCAAAGCCCAGGTGCGGCGCAGCAAAAGCAGGCAGGGTTCCCGGGCGCCGATCTTCAGCAGTTTCTGGGCCGCCTTGTCGGGCAGGACAGCTTCCAGCACGTGCTGGGCCTCCTGCAAGGGCGCCACCTGCTGCAAATATTCGTTGGGAGTGATCTGAGAGTAATCCTGCTCCAGATAGCCGGGCGCCACCGCCGGGTTGACCCAGCGCTCGGCCAGCTGCACCGGCACCCCGCTGCTTTTGTGCACGAAAATAGAGTGAAACACCCGCCCGCCCGGCCTGATGGCCAGGGCCCAGGCCACGGCTTGGGGCGCGGACTCTTCGCTCAAAAGATGCACTTCGCAACTGTGCTGGCCGCCGGCGCGCTTGATCTCTTCGGCGATGCTAAGCACCTCCAAGAGCCCGGCAAAGGGCTTCTGTTCGGCCACGAAGGTGCCCACGCCCTGGCTGCGCGCCAAAAGGCCTTCCTCGGCCAACTCCCGCAAGGCCCGGTTCACGGTCATGCGGGACACGCCCAAGGTCTCCACCAACTGGTGCTCCGAGGGGATGCGGTCGCCGGTGCTGAGCTGGCCGCTTTCAATGCGTTCCAGGATGTAGCGCTTCACCTGCTGGTACAGGGCCAGGGGCGGGCCGGGTCTTTCGGTCCTTCGGCCTGAGCCGAATTCCCCCCTGCCGGATTTGCGGTTTCTGCTGTTCATCTAACCCCTGGCGCGCAATCTTGCTTTTTGATTGGATTCCGAAGCCTTGTAACGCGATACTGTTATTAATACGGACAAGCCTTAGCGCCATATTTTACATGCCGCGCCGCCGCTTCGCTCCGCCGCTGAACCTCTGCCTGATTTGGCGACCTCTTGGAAACTCCCCGCGGCAACCAGAGCGCAAAAGTGCTTGACAGCAAAACGCTTCAATTTGTATATACAAGTATATGCCAATAATCAACCTTTTTTGAAAACTGCGACTCGGTTTTGGGAGAGACAGCATGTCGGTTAGCTTAAGGGAACGCCTGGTCCAGGAGCTGAAAATCGGCTCGGGCGTCCCGCGCCCGGTGCGCGCCCCGCGCGGCATTGAACTGCACTGCAAGGGTTGGTACCAAGAGGCCGCCCTTAGGATGCTATGCAACAATTTGGATCCGGAAAACGGCGAGAGGCCTGACGACCTGGTGGTCTATGGCGGCCGGGGCAAGGCGGCCCGCAACTGGGATTGCTTCGATGCCATCGTGCGCAG
>CAZDRW010000094.1:0-9686 GCA_964507555.1 uncultured Desulfarculaceae bacterium | reverse complement strand
TGAAGGTGGAGTCCACTTGCTTTTTGAACACCACCGTCTGCCGGTTGACATAGACCACCATGCCGCGGCCCCTCACGCGGAAGCGCGGGCCGGTGATGGTCACTTCGGCGTCGGTGTCCACCAGCGCCTCTTGCTCATTATAGGTGAGCACCGTTGTTTCCAAGGTCATTCCGTCGTGCGAGCGGCCCTTCACCTGACCTTGCAGGGTAACCACCTTGTTCTTTTGGTCATAGGTGCCCTCGGCTCCGGCTAGGGTTATCCATCCGCCATTGGTTGGATAAAACTTAAGCCGCACATCGGCCAAAGTGACCTTTTGAGCATCTTCATCAAAACGGGCGCCGGTGGCCGCCAGGGTCCACTTGCGCACCCCGTCTTCCACCTGGGTGTAGGTCAGCCCGTGCAGGCGCGGCTTGCCGTCCTTATTGGCCGGGGCCTCTCCCGTCATGTCCAATATCGGCAGCCTGGCTGGCGGATTGAGCCAATAGGCCAAGCTGATCCCCAGTATCAAGGCAGCCAAAGCGCCTAGGATTATGAGCCTGAATCTCCGCAAAAAGGCCCCGTGACTCCTGGTTGTGGTTGATCCGGCGCGCCCCAGAGACCTTCTCCGGGAGCCCGCCCGCGGGCCCGTATCCGGCTCACTAGATCCAAAAAACGTGCGCGACATGAGTATATCCAGCCACGGCCCATCGGTAAAGGCAAAATTCTTGCATGCAGAAAGCTTTTGGCCAGCTTTAACCGCTCAGGGCGCGGGCTCCCGGCCGGCAGGGCCGCTTATAAAGGGCCTCATGGCGGGGCAATCGAAGGATTATTGCAGGCGTGGGTCAAGCGCGTCGCGGATGCCCTCGCCCAGGAGATTGTAGCCCAGCACCGTGACCAGGATGGCCAGGCCGGGGAACAGGGAGAGCCACCAGGCGATCTCGATGTTGGCCTTGCCCTGGTTGAGGATGTTGCCCCAGGAGGCCAAGGGCGGCTGCACGCCCAGGCCCAGGAAGCTGAGCCCGCTCTCGGTGAGGATGGCCCCGGCCACGCCCAGGGTGAGCGCCACCAGCACCGGGGCCAGGGCGTTGGGGAGGATGTGGCGGAAGATGATGCGCTTGTCCGAGGCGCCCAGGCTGCGGGCGGCCAGCACGTAGTCGCGCTCCTTGAGCGTGAGGAACTCGGCCCGCACCAAACGCGCCACTCCCATCCAGGAGGTGAGCCCGATCACGGCCATGATGTTCATGATGCTGGGCTCCAAAAGCGCGATCACCGCCAGGATCAGGAAGAAGGTGGGGAAGCAGAGCATCATGTCGGTGAACCGCATGATGAGCGCCTCCACCTTGCCGCCGTAATAACCGGCCAAGGCGCCCAGAAACACCCCCACCAGGGTGGCCAGGCCCGCGGCCACGAAACCCACCTGCAGGCTCACCCGGGCCCCGTAGACCATGCGGGAGAACACGTCGCGCCCCAGCTCGTCGGTGCCGAAGAGATGCGCGGGGCTGGGGGGCAGCAGGATGGAGTTAACGTCGATGGCATAGGGATCGCGCGGCGCGATGACTGGCGCCGATAGCGCCACCACCACCAGGATTGCCACCACCAGGGCCCCGGCCATGGCCAGGCGGTTGGCCCTTAGCCTTTTTATGAAGGCCTGGAAAAGGGTGTCGTCAGCCTTCATGGCGCACCCTCGGATCCACCGCCGCATAGCCCAGGTCGGCCAAAAGATTGCCCAAAAGCGTCAGCACCGCGCCGATCACCAGCCCGCCCATGACCAAGGGATAGTCGCGGGCCATGACCCCGTCGTAGAAAAGCTTGCCCAGGCCGGGGATGGCGAAAATGGACTCGAAGATCACCGAGCCGCCGATCAGGCCGGGCACGCTGAGGCCCAGGATGGTTATCACCGGCATGAGTGCGTTGCGCATGGCGTGGCGGTAGATCACCACCCGCTCACTTAGGCCCTTGGCCCGGGCGGTGGTAATAAAGTCCTGGCGAATCACCTCCAGCATGTTGGCCCGCATGTAGCGGCTCATGCCGGCCAGGCCGCCGAAGGCCGAGAGCACCACCGGCAGGAAAAGGTGGCGGCCGTAGTCCCAGAGCTGGCCCCATAGTCCCATCTGGCCGTGGGTGAGGCTCTTGATGCCGCTGATGGGGAGCCAGCCCAAATTCACCCCGAACAGGATCATGCACAGAAGCGCCAGCCAGAAGGTGGGCGTGGCAAAGCCTATGAACACCAGCACCGTGCTGGCCTGGTCGAAGAGCGACCCTCGGTGGGTGGCCGAATAAATGCCGATGGGCACCGCGATCACCAGAATGAGGAACAGGCTTAATACGTTGATGGTAACCGTCACCGGCAGGCGGTCCAGGATCTTGTCCAAGACCGGCCGGCCGTCCGGCGCGAAGCTCTGGCCGAAATCCAGCACCGTGAGCCGCTTCAGCCAGTTCCAGTATTGGATATGCAGGGGCTTGTCCAGGCCGTAGATTTTGGTGAGCCGCTCCTTGGCGATCTCGCTCATCTTGGGGTTGAGGTCGGTGGCGAGATCCGTGGGGCTCCCCGGCGCCAGGTGCATGATGGCGAAGCTGATGAAGGTGATGCCGATCAAAAGCGGCACCATCAGGGCAATACGTTTAGTTAGAAAGATGAGCATTGGTAATTATATCGCCATTCCAATTAGAGGGCAGCCGAGCCCCCTACCACTTTTCCATCTTAATAAAAGCCTTGCAGGACGAATCAATCAGCATGCCCAGGCTGCCCACGATGAACAGCCAGGTGCCCAGGGTAATCCACGCAGGCGACAGAAACATGATGCTGCCCACGAAAAACGCGACGCCGCCGAAGATTCCGATGCAGGTGTGCAGCCACTCGTAATCCTTCACCAGGGCGCGGGCCGCACACATTCCCTCTTTTTGTATAAACGCTTTGATTTTTGCCTTCATGTCTCCTGCTTCAGGTTTGTTCGTCGGGGGGCAAAGACAACGCCGCTAGCGGCGGCGTTGTAAATCACGGCACCAGTTTCACGCCCTGGCGGTCCTTGGGCACCCACCAGTGGATGAAATTATAGCTTATGCCCGCGGGTGCGGGCTCTATTCCCTTGATGCGCGCGTTCACCACGGGCAGCGCGTCCGGCACATAAAGAAAAGTATAAGGCACGTCCTCGGCCATGATCTCCTGGATGCGGTCGATGATGGCCTTGCGCTTGGCTTGGTCAAAGGTGAGCCGCTGCGCCACCAAAAGCTTGTCCAGCTCCGGGTTCTTGTAGTTGGTGAAATTGAGCCCGCCCGGCTTGGCGTTGGAGGAATGCCACCCGTCGAAGAGATCCGGGTCTGGCGGGATGGTCCAGGCCAGGAGGCAGGCTTCGAAGCGGCCCTTGTTGATGAACTCCTTCAAAAAGGCGGCCCATTCGATGATGCGCAACTCCACCTTGATGCCGATCTCGGCCAGGCGGCGCTGCACGATCACCCCGGTGTTGGCCCGGTACTGGTTGCCCTGGTTGGTGATGATGGTGAAGGCGAAGGGTTCGCCGTCCTTGTCCAGCAGCCCGTCGCCGTCCGAGTCCCGCCAGCCGCATTCGGCCAAGAGCGCCTTGGCTTTTTTAGGATTATATGGATAGCGTTTCACCTTGGGATTGTACCAATAGGTGCCGGGCTTCAAGGGGCCGGTGGCGGGCTGGCCTAGGCCCAGGAGCACGCCCTTTATTATCTCCTCCCGGTTGATGGCATAAGAAAGCGCCTTGCGCACCCGCACGTCCTGGAAGCGCTTGTCGCGCATGTTCCAGCCGATGTAGGTGTAGACGGAAGCCAAGTAGCGGTATTTCTTGAAGTTGCGATCAAAGAACTTGGTTTGGGTCTGGCGCTGGTATTGCAAGGCGCTTAAGCTCGTCATGTCGATGCCGCCCGAGCGCAGTTCCAGGAAGAGAGTGGCGGTGTCGGGGATGATTCTATAGATCACCCGGTCCAGCTTGGGCCGACCCTCGAAGTAATCGGGATTGGCCTTCAGCACGATGCGCGCGCCCGGCTCCCATTCCTTAAGTATATAGGGCCCGGTGCCCACGGGATTGCGGTTAAGGGGGCTCTTGCGTACGTCCTTGCCCTTAAGTAAATGCGCGGGCAGCTGCGATAGCCCCCAGGAGGCCAGGCCCGGCGCGAACACCTCTTTATAAGTCACCTTGAAGGTGTAGGGATCTGGCGCCTCGGCCTTGGCCACCTTCAGATAGTCGCCGGAGTAAGGCGTGGGCGTCTTGGGGTCCACCATGAACTCATAGCTGAAAAGCGCGTCAGCCGAGGTGTAGGGCTTGCCGTCCTGCCAGCGCACGCCTTTGCGCAGATGGAAGGTGATGGTGAGTCCGTCCGGGCTAACTTCCCAGGACTCGGCCAGATCGCCGGTGAGCTTGATGTCCTTGTCGTATTTCAAAAGCCCGTTGTAGACCTGGCCCTGGATCTCGCTGGAGGCGCTGTCATTGGTGATCATGGGTATGAGGCTGGTGGCGTCGCCGATGGTGCCCATCACGATTTCGCCGCCGGTGACCGGTTCCTGGGCCGAGGCCGGTAGCGGGGAGGCGGCCAGGCAGATGATGCAGAAAAGCCAGGCGGTTATTATTTGCGGCGCTTTTAAAATGTGCAATTGGCCTCCGTGGTCTGTGGCGGACTGGCCCCAGTTTAAACAGGTCGCAGCCCGGAGGCAAGTGGTTGTCATTTGGTTGACCTATAATGGGGCATAAGCTAGACTCCTTTCATAAGCCCGCAAGGAGGCAAATGATTTGGATGCAAAGCAGGTGATGGAACTTATCCGGACCCGCCGCAGCGTGCGCAAGTACAGCGAGCGCCCGGTGGATGACGGGATGGTGGATATGATTCTGGAGGCGGGCCGCTGGGCTCCCTCGGGCAGGGACAACCAGGCCTGGCGCTTCGTGGTGGTGCGCGAGCCGGGCTTGAAGGCCCGCGTCGGGGGATTCACCCGCTATTCCAAGATAATCGAGTCGGCCGCGGTCATCATACCCGTGTTCATCCACAAGCCATCCATGTACGACAACGTCAAGGATTACCAGTCGGTGGGCGCTTGCTTGCAGAACATGCTGCTCATGGCCCACGGCTTGGGCCTGGGCGCGGTGTGGCTGGGCGAGATCTTGAAGAACGCAGACGGTGTACGCGAGACCCTGGGCCTTAACGACGATTTGCAGCTTATGGCGGTGCTGGCCGTGGGTTGGCCCGCCTCGGGCAAGGAGCAAGGCTCACGCAAGCCCCTTGCTGAGCTGCTTTTGGCCCGTCACAACGGTTGAGACGGTAAAAGAGGGGAGGAAGAGGGCATGAACCTTCTTAAGACCATGCTGGTGATCTGCCTGGCCGCTTTGCTGAGCATGGCCACGGGCTGCTCAATTGTCAACAAGAGCGAAACCCCCAGTCAACCGGCTCCGGCGGCGGCGGCCGGCGGCGCGTCCCAGAGCAACGTTGTCAGCAGCGACGCTCGGGTCAAGGCCAGCACCGGGCGCTACTATGATTTCGATGATATTCAGGTGCCCACCCAGCTCAAGCTGGACAAGGAGAAATCCATCCTGTTTAAGGTGGGCACTTTCAAGGCGGGGCTCCTCACCTTCTCCGACAACCTTGAGGTGGAAAGCCTCATCAACTGGTTCGTGGAGACCATGGCCAAGGACAACTGGACCTTGAAGAGCTCGTTTAAATACCCCAAGGTGGCGTTGTTCTTCGCCAAGCAGGGCAAGACCTGCGTGATCCACATTACCGAGCACACCTTCTCCACCGTGGTGGAGATCTGGGTGGCGCCCGCCATCTAGGCTGGGGAAAAGACTCCATGAGCGAGAGCCAAGATGCAGAGCGGATTCTATTGGGGGTGACCGCCGGGATCGCTGCCTTCAAGGCCTGCGAACTGGCCAGCCTTTTGACCAAGCAGGGCTACGACGTGCGGGTGGTGATGACCCCGGCCGCCCGCGAGTTCGTGGGTCCCTTGAGCTTCGCCGCCATAACCGGCAACCCGGTGTCGGTTGAGATGTTCGATCCCAATCAGGAGGCGGCCATCAGCCACATCGACCTGGCCCGCTGGGCCCAGGCCGTGGTGGTGGCCCCGGCCACCGCCGATTTTCTGGCCCGGGCCAGCCTGGGTCTGGCGGGCGACCTCCTCAGCACCGTGCTTCTGGCCACCACGGCCCCGGTGCTTATGGCGCCGGCCATGAACCCCCAGATGTTCAAGCACCCCACGGTGGCCGAGCATTTGGCGCGCCTCAAGGCCCGCGGGGTGCTCCTGGTGGGACCGGGCAGCGGCCGCACCGCCTGCGGCGAGGAGGGCGCGGGGCGCATGGCCGAGCCAGCCGAAATCGCTGGGGCCCTGTACGCCATGCTGGCTCCCCAGGATCTGGAGAGTGTCAAGGTGGTGGTCACCGCCGGACCCACCCGGGAGCATTTGGACCCGGTGCGCTTCATCTCCAATCCCTCCACAGGTCTCATGGGCATAGAGGTGGCTCGAGCCGCCGCCCAGCGGGGGGCCGAGGTGGTGCTGATCCTGGGGCCCACCCATCATGCGCCTCCGCTGGAGGTTCGCACCATACCGGTGGTGTCGGCCCAGGAGATGTATGATGCGGTGATGACCGAGGCGGCCGACGCCCAAGTGGTGATCAAGGCCGCGGCGGTGAGCGATTTCCGGCCGAAGGACTGCGCGCCGCGCAAGGTCAAAAAGGGCGAGGCCTCGGCCGCCGACTGCAAGCTGGAGCACACCACCGACATCCTGGCCGCTTTGGGCCGCGACAAGGGCGGGCGCATCCTGGTGGGCTTCGCGGCCGAGACCGAAGAGCTTATGACCCATGCCCAGGCCAAACTCACGGCCAAGAACCTGGACCTTTTGGTGGCCAACGACGTCAGTTCCGCTGACGCTGGTTTTGCGGTGGACACCAACCGGGTGGTGCTGCTTTGGCCCTCGGGCGAAACCGAGGAGCTTCCCCTCATGAGCAAGGAGGCCGTGGCCCAGCGTTTGTGCGACCGGGTGGCCCGCCTCCTGGGCCAGACGGTGTGAGCCCGGCCCCACCCGATCCCGCCTGGCTGGCCGCTCTGGCCGCTAACCTGGCCTGCCGGGGCCGTTTGGGCTTCAGCCTGGTCAGCGGCGGCTTAGGCGAACTGCAGCGCCTCAGCGCAGGCGTATCCCCCCCCAGCACCACTTCGGCGTCCAGCCCAGGGCCAGGCGCCAGCCTCCCCGAGGGGGCGATGAGGCAATCCGCCGGTTCTGGCGGCGGGCTTGCCCAGGTGCGCGCTACCATGGGAGAATGTACTAGGTGCCCCTTGCACCAGGGCAGACAGCACATCGTGTTCGGCAAGGGGAGCGAGAACGCGGAAATCATGTTCATCGGTGAAGGGCCCGGCGCGGAGGAGGACCGGCAGGGCGTGCCCTTCGTGGGGCCGGCGGGCAAGCTGTTGGACCGTATGCTGGCGGCGATTGGGCTCAAGGGCAGCCAGGTCTACATCAGCAACATCGTCAAATGCCGGCCCCCGGGCAACCGCGATCCCCAGGCCGGGGAGGTGGCGGCTTGCCGTCCCTTCTTGGAAGAGCAAATACGGGCCGTGGGGCCCAAGCTTATCTGCACCTTGGGCAAGCCCGCGGCCAACGCGCTTTTGGGCAACCAGGCGCCCATCAGCGCGCTTAGGGGCAACTGGCACCGCGTGAGCGGGGTGCCGCTCTTGCCCACCTTTCACCCCGCCTATCTGCTGCGCTCGCCGGAGCGTAAAGGCCAAGCCTACCAGGATCTGAAAGCCCTGGTGAAAGCGCTTCAGCAAGGGCCGCCGGAGGCCTGATCATGCGGGAAAACCTGGCCGTCTGGCTTCTGGTTCTGGTGACCGCGGGCCTGGCCTTTGGCCCGGCACGGGCAGCCGGGCCGGCCACGCCCGCCGCGGGCCGGGGGCCGGTGTTTGTCATCGAGCTGAAGGACACGGTCAACCCCGGCAGCGCCGACTACCTGGCCGCGGGCCTGGAGGCGGCGGCCGAGGCCGACGCGGCCTGCGCGGTGATCCAACTGGACACCCCCGGCGGGCTGGTGGATTCCATGCGGGTCATGGTGAAAGCCATCCTGGCCGCGCCAATACCGGTGGTGACCTATGTGGCGCCCTCGGGCGCGCGGGCGGCCTCGGCCGGGGCTTTTTTGGTGTTGGCCGCGCCGGTGGCGGCCATGGCTCCGGCCACCAACCTAGGCGCGGCCCATCCGGTGGGCTCAGGCGGCAAGGACATCAAGGGCGTTATGGCCGAAAAGGTGGTGGCCGACCTCAAGGCCATGATCACCGGCCTGGCCAAGCGCCGGGGACGCAATCCCGAGCCTGCGGCCAAGATGGTGACCGAATCGGCATCCTATGACGCGGGCCAGGCCAAGGAATTGGGCCTGGTGGATATTCTGGCCCACGACCTGGGCCAGCTTTTGGCGGCGCTGGAGGGCAGGGTGGTGCAGACCGCGGCCGGGCCGGTGCGCATCGTCAGCAAAGGCAAAACCCTGCGTTTTTTCGAGCCCAGCTTGCGCCACAAGATCCTTAGCCTTTTTGCCAACCCCAACTTGGCCTACATACTCCTTATGATCGGGCTCATGGGGCTCTATTTCGAGCTTTCCACTCCCGGCGCGGTGCTGCCCGGGGTTGTCGGCGGGCTGGCCCTGATTTTGGCGCTTTTCGCCATGAGCGCGCTGCCGGTCTCCTACACTGGCCTGGCGCTCATCGGCTTAAGCGTGGTGCTGTTCATCGCCGAGATCTACGTGATTTCCGGAGGGGTGCTGGCCGTGGGCGGGGCGGTGGCCTTGGTCTTGGGCTCGGTAATGCTGTTTGACACCGATAACGAGCTTTTAAAGGTGTCCTTGAGCGTTTTGATCCCTACGGTGGCCGGGGTGGTGGTGTTTTTCGGAGTCATCACCTGGCTGGCCATGCGCGCCCAGCTGAAAAAGGCCAGCACCGGCTCCGAGGGCCTGGTGGGCCAAAAGGGCGTGGTGGTGGCGCCCGGGCAGGTGCGCGTGGTGGGAGAGCTGTGGCGCGCCCATAGCGCCCGGCCCCTGGAGCCGGGCCAGGAGGTGATAGTGACCAAGGTGGAGGGGCTTTTGCTCAGCGTGGAGCCGCTTAGAGCCCCGCAGCCAAAGGAATAGGAGGCTTAGCAATGTTTACCGGCTTATTGCCCGTGGTGGTGTTGGTGGTCTTGTTCCTGGTGGCTTCGCTTAAAGTTTTAAGGGAATACGAGCGCGGGGTGATCTTCCGTCTGGGCCGCTTCGTGGGGGCCAAGGGGCCGGGGCTCATCATCCTCATCCCCATAATCGACCGCATGGTCAAGGTGAGCCTGCGCTTGGTCACCATGGACGTGCCGCCCCAGGACGTGATCACCCGCGACAATGTAAGCGTAAAGGTTAACGCGGTGGTCTATTTCCGGGTGGTGGACTCGGAGCGGGCGATTATCCAGGTGGAGGATTTTCTCTACGCCACCAGCCAACTGGCCCAGACCACCCTGCGCAGCGTGTGCGGCCAGGTGGAACTGGACGAGCTCTTGTCCGAGCGCGACAAGATAAACGCCCAACTGCAAGAAATCCTGGACACCCACACCGATCCCTGGGGGGTGAAGGTCACCACCGTGGCGGTTAAGTTCATCGACCTCCCCCAGGAGATGCAACGCGCCATGGCCAGGCAGGCCGAGGCTGAGCGTGAGCGGCGGGCCAAAATTATCAACTCCGAAGTCGAGTTCCAGGCCGCCGAGC
>CAZDRW010000093.1:8690-9755 GCA_964507555.1 uncultured Desulfarculaceae bacterium | reverse complement strand
CGCATCCGGATAATCGATACTGACATGCATCAGAAAACGGTCGAGCTGTGCTTCCGGCAGCGGGTAGGTGCCTTCCTGCTCGATCGGGTTTTGCGTGGCCATCACCATGAATAATTGCGGTAGCGGATAAGTCACCTTGCCGACCGTGATCTGGCGGAACACATCCAGATCAACCGAGCCTTCTTCCTTGCCGGGCTTCAGGCTGCCCTTTTTCGCGGCGGCTTTGGCCGGAGCCGCTGCCATGGCAGTACCCGCGCCGTAAGCCTTCTTCCAGGCCGGATAGCCTTCGGCAAAGACCTTCACGTTCTTGTAGCCCAGCTTTTCGGCCTTGAAGGCGCTCTTGTGGGAGAGAGGGCAGGCCAGGCCGCCGCAGTAGAACACTACCAGCATGTTCTGGCCGGCCGGCAGCAGGCCCTTCATTTTGTCGAAATGGCTGGTGGGCAGGCTGATGGCGCCGGGGATGTGGCCCTTGTCGAATTTCTTCATTTTGGGCCGGGAGTCCACGATGAGGCCCAGCTTTTTGCCGTCGGCCACCTGCTTGACGAAGTCGGCTTTTACGATGGCGTGGAACTGCTTGAACTTGGGCGCGGCCTTCTTGGCCTCATCCGCGGCGGTGGGGCCGGGACCATAGGTCTTGGCCCACTGGGGATAGCCATCGGCAAAGACCTTTACGTTCTTATAACCCAGTTTCTCGGCCTTGAAGGCGCTCTTGTGGGACAAAGAGCACTTGAGGCCCTCGCAGTAATAAACGATGAGGGCGTTCTTGTCCTTGGGCAGCAGGTTCACCTTTTTATCAAACTGGCTGTCCGGGATGTTGATGGCGCCGGGGATGTGGCCCTTGTCGAACTTTTTCACCTTGGGCCGCGCGTCGATCAGCATGGCCTTGGTCTTGCCGTCCACCACGTCCTTGACGAATGCGATGTCAACCAAGGTGTGGAACTGCTTGAAGGCCGGTTTGGCTTTCTCGGCGGCCAGGGCCGCGCTGGCGGCCATGATGGCCACCGCGGCCACCAGAACCAGGGCCAGGGTCTTTTGCATGGTTTTCATTTGTTCCTCCGATATTTT
>CAZDRW010000093.1:0-8680 GCA_964507555.1 uncultured Desulfarculaceae bacterium | reverse complement strand
GTCAAATACCTAACCGCCTGCGGTGTTGCGCCTCGGTTCCCGCCGATGCCCAACCATTTAGCGGCAGGGCGGCTTATTTGTTCGAAGTGTTGGTCATAACTTCGTCGTACCAAAGCTTGTGATGGTGCTCGGCATATTCCGCGGGCACCTGGCCGCTGAACATGGACCAGAAGGCCGGACGCTCCTCCTTGGCGATGGCTGCCATGAAGATGTGCACCAAAAGGATGCCGAAGGTCACCCCGGCGGCGATGTAATGGACCACAATCGCCCATTGCACCCAGGCGATGTCGGCCATGGGGATTGCCATGAAGTACTTGCCGCGCAGCATGATGATTCCGGTCACCGCCAGCACCAGGGCGCCCAGGATCATGAGCTGGGCCGCCACCTTCTGGCCGGCGTTGTAGTACTCCTGCTCGGGAAGCTTGGGGCCCAGCCCCAGGGGTTTCATGAACATGGCCATGGCCTTGTAGCCCAGGGTCATCTGGAGGTTCTTCTTGATCATCCACTCGGTGTCGCGGGCCGGCTTCAAGGTGAAGACCTGGGCCAGAAACGGCTGCACGTGGCTGGACCAGTTGGCGATGATGAACACCAGCCACACCAACAACCAGGTTGTGGCCACCGCCAAATGGATGATGAGAAGGCCGCCGCCGCCGAGCACGGCGCGCAGGGCGTTGGGATACCACGAGCCCAGGGGCTGCAGGTCGGGATTTTGGATCAACCCCAGCCCGGTGAACAGAAGCAGGAACCAGGAGGCAGCGTTGAACCAATGAATGAAGATGCCGCTCTTCGTATGGCGGAGGATCAGGGAATTATTCATGGCCAGCCTCCTTGCGATCTTTGTGCTCCTCGGGCGGAGCGTCCTTCGGCATGATGAGCTGCTTGCCTAGCATGGCCAGCACGCCCAGGCCGGAAAGCCCCACCACCACCTTCACCACCGGGTCGGCCAAGCCGCGCCAGAAGTCGAAGGCGTCCGGCATTTTGGCTGCCACGGTCCAGTCGGCCGGGCCGGTCTCGCCCAGGTAATAGATGTTGGGGTCGGTCTTGGTTTTCTCGTTTGCGATTTGAACCGGCTTGCCCGATTTCATCAGCTTGGCCACCTCGCTGCTGGGATCGTTAAGATCGCCGAACTTGCGCGACTTGGTGGGGCAGGTACTCACACAGGCCGGCTCCAGGCCCAAGGCGCGGCGCTCGGCGCAGAAGTCGCACTTGTCGGCCACGCCCAGGTCCTTGTTCTTGAAGCGCGCGCCGTAGGGGCAGGCGGCCAGGCACTGCCCGCAGCCGATGCACAGGGTGCGGTTGATCACCACCGTGCCGTCGGCCTCATTCTTATAGGTGGCGCCGGTGGGGCAGGCGGTGACGCAGGTGGGCTTGTCGCACTGCATGCAGTTGCCCGGCTGGAAAACCACCGGTTTGCCGGCGCGCCGCTGGGGGTCGCTGCCTTTGATCCAGTTCCTCCACTCGCCGTCGGGCACGTTGTTGGCGACCTTGCAGGCGGCCATGCAGCCCTTGCAATCCAGGCAGTTGGTGGAGTCGATCACCATGGCCAGTTTCTGCTTAGGCATCAGGCCGCCTCCTTGCTAACCGTGACAAAGGTTTCGTGCATGGCCATGTTGCCGCTGATGCGGTCGAAATCGTCCACCAGTACCTCGGCGATGCAGGCGCCCTTGCCATGGATGGCCAGTTGCTTTGAGAGCACTCCGAAACCGGTGTCCATGTAAACCGTGTCGGGCCGGGTCATGTCGGTCACCTTGGCCTTGATCCACTGCTGGCCGGCCGGGCTTTGCACCTTGACCCAATCGCCGTCTTCGATGCCCAGCTCCTTGGCCGGCTTGGGGTTGAGCCAAAGCGCGTTGTCGGCTTGGAACTGCATGAGAAGCGAGTTGCTGGTGCTGGAGCTCTGGGTGATGATGGCGTTGCGCCCCACCACCAGGCGGAAGCGGTTGGCGCCCGGCTCTTCGTGTTTTTTATAGACCGGCATGGGGTCCACGCCCATTTCCGCGTAGCGCTCGTTATAAAGCTCGATCTTGTGGGTCTTGGTTTTGTAGATTTTGCCTTCGTACACGCCGTAGAGTTTGGAGGGGTTGTAGTAGACCCCGTCCTTCTTGAGCGCCTCCAAAGCGCCGGGCAATCCCTTCAATTGCGCCTTGCGAAAGTCCTCCACGGTGAAGTCGAAGTGCTTGCCCAACTCCAGGCGCCCCGCCAGTTCCTGCATCACCCACAAGGCCGGCTTGGCCTCGAACATGGGCTTCACCACCGGATCGCGCATCACCACGCAGGCGCAGGCCGAGGAGCCTTGCTGGGCCGAGCAGGGGTCCAACCGCTCCAGGTAGGATTGGCTGGGCAGCACCAGATCGGCCATGTAGGCGGTGTCGCTCATGGCCACATCCATGACCATCACGAAATCCATGCCGTTAAACATCTCGACGGTCTTGGCGCGGTTGGCCACGGTCTGCATGGGATTGGAGTGGTAGCAGAAGAATCCCTTGACCGGATAGGGCTTGCCTTCCAATACCGCGTCGCGGGCCAGCTTGAAAGATCCTTCCTCGGGGAACATTAGGGTGGCTTTACCCGCGTCGATGCGGTCTGGCGGATTGTTTTCGTAGAAAGGCTCCTCCAAGGGCACTCCGCCGGCCAGGCCCACCATGCGGGCGGCGGTGAGGCCGCCGGGCCGGTCCCAGTTGCCCAAAAGCGCGTTCACGATGGCAAACGAGCGGCGCACTTGGGTGGAATCCTTGTAGTTGGATGAGCGGCGGCCGGGATACACCATGGCCGCCGGCTTGGCGGCGCCTAGCTCGCGGGCGATCTTGACGATAGCCTCGGCCGGCACGTCGCTCTCGCCAGCCGCCCATTCCGGGGTGTACTGCTCCACGTGCTTGCTAAGTTGCTCGATCCCGTAGGTCTTTTGTGCCACGAACTCCTGGTCGTAGAGGCCTTCCTTGATTAGCACGTGGGCGATGGCCAGCATTACGGCCATGTCGCTGTGCGGTTTGATGGGGTAGTACTCATGGGCCTTGGCCGCGGTTTTGGTGTAGCGCGGGTCCATGACCACCAGCTTCATGTCCTGTTTCATGGCGGTCATCATGTCGATGGAATCAGGGGTGACCAGAGACTCGAAGCGGTTGGCGCCCATCATCAGGCAATACTTGGCAAACAGCATGTCGGGGATGGGCACCTCGCCGAAGGTATCCAAAAAGGCGCGGGTGCCGGCGATAAGGCACTGGGATTCGTGGCTGAGGGTGTTGTAGGAGCCGTAGGCCTTGGCAAAGCGGTGCACATAGGTGGACTGCATGTCGGCCCCGGCCATGAACATGAAGCCGCAGCGGGTGTATTTCTGGCCGATGGCCTTCATCTTTTCCGCGGCCAGGTCCAGAGCCTCGCTCCAACTGATGCGCTTCCATTTGCCTTCGCCCCGGGCGCCCACTCTTAAAAGAGGGTATTTGAGCCGGTTGGGATCGTAGAGCTGGCGGACGCCGGCGTTGCCCTTGGCGCAGAGCATGCCGCGGCTTTTCAGGAATTTGGGGTTGGGGTCCAGCTTTTGGACCTTGCCGTCCACCACCCGGGCGATGGCGCTGCATTTGTTGAAGCACATGTCGCAGACGGTGAACTTGCTCTCAAACCCGCTCTCAAGCTTGGTCCCGGCTTGAGCTGTCTTGACCGGCGTTAAGTGTCCTGAACCACCCAGCGCAGCAGCGGCGGTGGCCGCGCCGCTTAGCTTCAAAAAGCCGCGGCGCGAGACTCGGAATTCACTGGGGGATGGCATCTCTTTCCTCCGTTGCCTGCTCAAATCCAAAACAAGCTGGCGGCTCATGATGAGCAGCCAGCCCGTATTGCTTTACTTACACTTGGCCGGAGAGGGGGAGTCCTTGGCGTGGTTGTACATATAGGAGTAGATGTCCTTGATGTCTTTTTCCTTCACGTTTTTCCAATTGCCGTAGCAGGGCAGCTTTTTGTAATCGGCAAACGCCTTTTTCCACTGGGCCTGGGTCATGTCCACCGGGCTCAGGTCCTTGGCCTTTTGTCCCTCGGCATGGCAGGAACGGCAGCTCTTGCGGAACAGATACTTGCCCTTGCGGGAGTTGCCGTCGGCGTCCAGGGCGAAGGACACGCCCAAGCTGGTGAGAACCATGCATAGAGCCAAGATAAAGGTCAGGCTGCGCTTTAACATCTTTTCCTCCAAGTTCTTGAATTTATGTAGTCTGTATAAATGCGGTACTTATTGCGCTTGTATTTAAAGGTCCCGCCCCAGAGGCGTTACCGCCCGCACTCGGCTGTGGGCCTCTGGTTAGCGGCGGGACGGTCTGTTGTATGGCAAGCTGTGTGCCAAATATGTTAAATTATTAAAAACGCAATTAATAAAAGGTGTTATGTTGGTAAACGTGCAAGAAGGGCTATTTGATATGCAGAAAAATATGTAAAACTGTTAAATACTGTTAAAATATAGGTTAACATAAAGGCGTTTATTGGCGTCGCGGTAAGCAAAACCAAGGCCTTATTAGTAAATTATTGTTAAAAACAACATGTAAGCAGGTATGTCACTAGGCAGGGCGAGAGATTTGATATCGTCAACCAGGCTGGATCAAGGGTGGTTTCAGACGCAACTCGGATCCGCAACTACTTGATCGATGAAGGTTTAGTCCGGCAACATTCTGTGGTTGCACAAAAAATGGCACCTGGCTAATTCGAGGCCGATGATTATTAGTAAGAACGCAAAGTGTTAAGCTAACGCTAAACAGTGGAATGGTGTGTGATGGATTTTGTGAATTATTGGAAAACCGTGGCAGATACCATGCAGGACGGCCTTTTGGTGGTGGACAACCGGGGCACCATACTCCAAGTCAACCCCGCGGTTTTGGAAATGACCGGCTACGAGGAGGACGAGTTGGTTGGCCAGAACTGCAGGGTGCTCAATTGCACGGGTTGCAATATTTTCAATAAGGGCAGTGGCCAGCAGTGGTGCAGCTTGTTCATCGAAGGCAGGGTGCTGGCCAAGCAGTGCTTCATCACCGGCAAGAACGGCGAACCCATCAGCGTCACCAAGCGGGCCAGCGTGCTGAAAGACGACCAAGGCCACGAGATCGGCGCGGTGGAAACCCTGTATGACACTTCGGAACTGGTGCGCAAGGATCAGGAAATCAATGCCCTGCGCCGCACCATCCATGGACGCGACGGTTTTCACGGCATGTTGGGCAATTCGGAGCCCATGCAAAGGCTCTTCAGTTTGCTGGAAAACGTGGCGCCTTCGGCGGCGCCGGTTTTGATCTGGGGCGAGAGCGGCAGTGGAAAGGAATTGGCGGCCAAGGCTATTCATGAACTGGGCCCCCGTAGCGACAATCCCTTCATCAAGGTCAATTGCGCGGCCTTGAACGAGAATCTTCTGGAAAGCGAGCTCTTCGGGCATGTCAAAGGGGCCTTCACCGGGGCCGAAAGGACCCGCATCGGCCGCTTCGAGGCCGCCTCGGGCGGCGACTTGCTCTTGGACGAGGTGGGGGACATCCCTTTGGCCACCCAGGTAAAGCTCCTCAGGGTCATAGAGCAAAAAGAGATCGAGCGCGTGGGCGACCACCGGCCCATTGCGGTGGACGTACGCATCATGGCGGCCACCCACCGCGACCTGGAGGAGTTGATCAGGGAGGGAAGGTTCCGGGAAGATCTGTTCTATCGCATCAACGTGGTGCCGGTGGTGATGCCATCCTTGCGGGAGCGCCCCCAAGACATCCCTCTTTTGGTGCATAGCTTCGTAGCTTCAGTGGCGGACAAGAGCGGCAAGCCCATCCATGGGATGTCGTCCGAGGCCATGGATTTGCTTTTGGCCTACCATTGGCCCGGCAACGTGCGGGAGCTCTTGAACGCCATCGAATACGCCGTGGTGCTTTGCCCTGGCGGGGACATAGGGCGTGCGCACCTGCCGCCCCGTTTGTCGGCGCCGGGAAAATACTGGCTGCCGGTTCTGGGGGCATCGGCCCAAAAACCCAGAGTTGTGGAGCAACGGCAACGCCAAGAGCTTCTGGAGGTGCTGAAGGATTGCAGCGGCAACCAAAGCGAGGCG
This sequence comes from uncultured Desulfarculaceae bacterium, assembly GCA_964507555.1. Taxonomy (GTDB): domain Bacteria; phylum Desulfobacterota; class Desulfarculia; order Desulfarculales; family Desulfarculaceae; genus Desulfocarbo. The sequence goes on along the minus strand of CAZDRW010000093.1, from coordinate 2,634 downwards.
GCCCGGCGCCTGGGGGTCAGCCGGGTCACCATCTGGAACCGCTGCAAGCGGCTGGATATCGATCCTAAAGCGATATGAAAAAGTGGCCCTCGTCTTTTTTATCGCCCTAAAGCGGTTATCATTATTTTCAGGTGGTTCGCCTTGCCGTGAGAAGGCCACTTGTTCGGCTTAGAGCTGCTGTGCTAGCCTATTAGAAACACCCGCCCAACTTTGACCCTCCATCCCCAGCGCGGGGCCTTTTTCGGCACCGGGTATCACCGGTTAATTGTTCAGGGAGGAAAACCATGAGCGAAAAGAGAGTCGCCAGAGTCACCGATATCATTGCCGCATCCCCCACCAGCTTCGAGGATGCGATCAAAGTGGGCTTTGAAAGGGCCGTGAAGACGCTGCGCGGCGTTACCGGCATGAAGATGAGCGAGATGCGGGTGTCGATAGAAAATAATCAGATCCTGGAGTATCGCGTCCGCATGGAGGTGATATTCGTCCTGGAAAACTAGGCTTTTCCTGCAAATTCGACCCGAGAGCCGGCCTCTGGCCAGCAAGGGATTCCTACGCCCCGTACCCGGCGGACGGCACAGAGCAGCCGTCCGCCGGTTCAGGCGCATACCTCTTACTTTTTTTCAAGCTCCGAGTGTATGATATCTCATTGGCCTGAGATATATCATTAGAGTCAAAAGGAGCTACCCATGGAACAGTGCGGCGTGAACCTGAAGCGCATAATGGCCCCCCTGGATCTTAGCGCCTATTCCGAAACCACCTTCACCCATGCCATGACCTTGGCCCGGGCCTTGGGCGGAGAGCTGATACTCCTCAACGTGATCAACTCCAAGGGCTTGGAAGCCTTGGACCTGGTGGCGGCTCAGGGCTATGCAGTGAGCCGGGAAAGCTATATCGAGAAGGTCCAGGAAGAGCGCACGGCCGAATTCGAGCGGGACTATCTGCCAAGATGCGGCCAAGTGCCCACCCGGCTGGTTTTCAGGGTCGGCTTGCCCTATGAAGAGATACTAAAAACCTTGGCCAAGGAGCGCATCGATCTGGTGGTAATGGGCACCAAGGGCCGCACCAATATGGCCGGAGCCCTGTTCGGCACCACTGCGGAAAAGGTGTTCCGCCGGGCGACCTGCGCGGTGATCTCCGTGCGCGGCCCGGAGCATTGCCGCCTGCCCTGATAAGAACCCCCAGCCAGCCGATCCGTCCCGGGCGGGCCTACTGCCTTTGATATTTGGGGCAGGGGGCCCAGCCCTTGGCGTACATGCAGCGTTCCCACTCTTCTTTTATGATGTCCTTGTCGCCGGTATCCCCACGGTCTTTGGCCCGTTGGTACGACTCGCCGTCGCAGGCATAGCGGTCTTGGTCAAAAGCCTTGGGCATGGGGGTTTTGCTGGGGTGGCACCAGTAATAGGTTGTGGTGGAGCAGCCGGCGCCAAGAATAATTAAAAGGCCCATAGCCGTGGCCAAGCGGGTCAAGCGGATCATGGATAAATCTCCTCGCTGAAAAGTTCCAAGGTCCGCAAAAAGATAATATAAGCCAGGCCTACTGGCCAGCTTAAAAAAAATCGCCTTTTAATCTTGGCGTATCTCAAAAACGTAATTTTGTGCTAGGGTGAAAAGGCCTGCACCCACCATCCATTAAATTGATCGGTTTGCCGAGTCGCTTAATCTTTTTCGCGCCGGATGAGCGGAATGTCGCATAGCTTGACTGAGAGAGGCTGGCGTTGGTTTGAGCGCCGGGCCCGGCTCCTATCCCCGGATGACACGGGATCAGAGGGTTGGCGGGAACTCGTCTTTAACGGCGTGTTTCTCACCTTAGTGATTTTTGGGGGCATAGCCTATTTACCCACCTTCCTGGCCGCAGTGCAGCGAAGCATGTGGGGTACGGTGCTCCTCTACTCCTTGATCTATCTCCTGATATTGACTGTCTTGTTGCTGCGCAGGTTTGAATTCCGCCAACGCGCAACGATTGGCGTGCTGGTAATTTATCTGGTCGGTTTGTGCACCTTGGGCATCGGCGGCTTGGCCGGCAGCGGCCGGATCTGGCTGTTTTGGTTCCCCCTGTTGGCCTGTTTGTTTTTGGGCTTGCGCTGGGGCCTATATGCCCTGGGATTGAACATCTTTACCATGGCTGTATTTCTGGTTTGGGGGGAAGCTTTGCGGCCTAGCTGGGACCAACTTTATCTGAGCACGTCCCATCGCGGAGTATGGAGCGTAACCAGCGGCACTTTTATCCTTTTGAATGGGGCGGCCATTGTCTCCTTGGCTTTTATCGTAAGGGGGCTGCAGGCCAGCCTAAACTCGTCGCACCGCTTGCAGTCCGAATTGGAGGAAAAACAGGTGCGGCTGGAGGCGGCCAACCAGGCCCTGGAGAGCGAGATTCATCAGCGCCGGCGGACCCAAGCTCAATTGACGGCGGCGCTGGGTGAACGGGAGAACATGCTCAATGAGATGCACCGCCGGGTCAATAACCATATGCAGGTGGTGTCCAGCATGCTGAGCCTGTCGCGGGCCAAGATATCCGATAGCAGAGCCCGTGAGTTGATGCAGGAGAGCCAGCACCGGGAGCGCGCCGTGGGTTTGATTCATGAGTCCAAGTATCGCTCCGGCCGCTGGGCCGAGATCAGCATGTCGGCCTATATC
>CAZDRW010000092.1:0-9845 GCA_964507555.1 uncultured Desulfarculaceae bacterium | reverse complement strand
GCACCAGCTCGTCGCCGTCCAGCTCGCGGAAGCTGAGGCCAAAGGCGGCCGCGCCTACCAAGATGATGAAGACCATGCAGGTGAGCTTGGTGGTGGCCAGGTTGACCTCTTTTAGCATCTGCAAATTGAATTTGCCTTTGCAAATGGCCATTATCACTGCACCAACGCATCCGATGGCGGCGGCCTCGGTGGGCGAGGCCCAGCCTGCGAAGATGGAGCCAAGAACTAAAATAATAAGGAAAAGGGGAGGAATGAGCGCCTTAACGATCCAAAGGAAAAACCTCCAATTGTGTTTGCGGTTCACCCACAGCACCGGTAGGAAAGCAACCGCTATGATGCCCAAATTGACGAAAAAGCCCAGCAGGTCCCAAGGGAAGAAAAGAAATGGAGATAGGAGGAATAGGGAGAATATCGCGGTGAGCCACAAAAAGGGTAGGTAAATGCCCAGTAGCATGCTTACGAAGAGGTTTTTGTTGACCATGCCGTCCATGCTGTCGCTTCTGATGGCCGGAGCGATTTTGGGCCTGATCACGACCACGATGATGATCCACAAGATGTAGAGCAGCACCAGGATCAGGCCGGGGTAAACCGCGGCCATGAAAAGTTCGCCCACCGGCACTTGCACGATGGTGGCCAAAAGCACCAGCACGATGGAAGGCGGGATGATCTGTCCCAAGGTGCCGGCCGCGGCCACGGTGCCGGTGGCCAGCTCCTTTTGATAGCCCCGCCGCAGCATGGTGGGAACCGCCAGAAGCCCCATGGTCACCACGGTGGCTCCCACGATGCCGGTGCTGGCGCCCAAAAGCGCGCCCACCACCACCGCGCTGATGGCCAAGCCGCCGCGCAAGGGACCGAACAGCTTGCCCATGGTGTCCAATAGCTCTTCGGCTATGCCTGATTTCTCCAGAGTCACGCCCATGAACACAAACAGCGGCACCGCCATCAACATCACGTTGTTCATCACGCCCCAGATGCGCAGCGGCAAGAGCCCGAAGAACTCATAGCCCGAGCCCATGAGTCCGAAGAAGAGGCCGGTGGCCAACAGGGTGCAGGTTACCGGGAAGCCCACCATCAGCCAGATGGTGAGCGCCAAAAACATCCAAGCGGCTAGGTATTCGTATTCCATCAGTGCACCACCTTTTCCGCCGTTTCGTCGGCATGTCCGGTGATGGTGAGCAGGCTTTTTAACATGAGCGAAACGCCCTGCAGGGCGAAAAGGCTGAAACCCAGGGGAATGCAGGCCTTGAGCAGGAAGCGGAAGGGGATGCCGCCGGGGTCGGGCGAGCCCTCCATTACCTCGAACGAGTTGGCCACGAAATTCAGCGAGGTGGAGATGACCAGATAACAGCCTGGAAAGAGAAAGATGAAGCAGCAGATGAAGTTGACCCAGGCCTGGCCCTTGTCGCTGAGCCGCTGGTAGATGATGTCCACCCGTACGTGGCCGTCATGGAGAAGAGTGTAGCCCGCGCCCATGAGGAAAACAAATGCGAAAAGATGCCATTCCAGCTCCTGTGTGAAGACGAAGCTGGAATTGATCGCCTTGCGCAGCACCACGTCCGAGAAGACCACCACCACCAGGGCGACGGTGACCCAGGATACGATGCGGCCCACGCGCTCGTTTATGGCATCGATAATATTGGCTATGGTTTTGAGAACTTTCATGAAAGCTCCGACGGGTTGAAACTTTGCTAGGGTTCAAGAACATCCCCCGCCCGGGGAAAATGGGACGCCGGGGGGGCAAACTTCCTATTAATAACGCATGCCCCATGCGCTGACAAGGACTTATGAATTTTTAGAAACCATACAAGGGCAGCTAGCTTGGCAGGCTTATAAAAAAAGACTATCACAAAGCAGGCCAATTATCCTCCCCCCACGGCTCAGGTGGGTGAGGCTATTAAGTAAATCAGGGCAGGAGCATGGCGACATGCACCGCGCCGCAGATCTGGCCGCCGCGCATAAGAGGCGAGAGCCGGACGGCGTACTGTTGGCCGTCCCGGCCAGCTTGCCAGGCGAATTCTTTGGCCTGGCCCTGGCGGTAGGCATCCAGCAGGGCCCGAATCTTGGCGGCGCTGGCCGGTTTATGCAGCTCGCAGACGTCGCGGCCGATGTAGGCGGGCTTGCGGTCCAGGATTTTGGGAGCATAGGCGTTGTAGAAAAGTATGGTTCCCTCCAGATCCAGCACCGTGATGGCGGCGGCCACCTGGTCCCAGAGGGCGGGGCTGAGCTCGGCCGGATCGAAACCTTTAGCGCTCATGATCTGGCTTCCCCGCCGGCCAGACAGAAGCGGGTTATCAGCTCAAAGGTACGGGGATCCTGCTGGAAGAAATAGTGGCCGCCCTCCAAAACCACCAGCTCGGCGCCGGGGATGCGCCCGGCCAGGTTTTCCATGACCTCTAGAGGCGCCACCCCGTCGTATTTGCCGGCCAGCACCAGCACCGGGGCCTTGATCCCGGGCAGGCGCTCATAGGTGTCGTGATGCCGGCGGGCCTCCAACTGGCGGCGGGCGCCCATGATGGCCTCGGGACTCATCTCGCCCAGGTTCAGGCGGGCCGTGGTGTCCTCCATAAGCGCCTGCCATTCCTTGGCGTGGGCCTCTTTCCAGGCCTGGTCGCGCCGCAAATCGGAGAGCTCCAAAAGCTTGGCCGCCCTTTGCGCGATGGGCAGGCTCCAAACCTCGTGCAGGGGATAGGCCGCGCCGCCCCGGCCGCCGGCCGGGCCGCACATGAGCGCTAGGCGGGAGCACAGCTCGGGGTGCCTCAGCGCCAGCTCCAGGCCCACCATGGAGCCGAAGCTGAAGCCCACCACCGGGCAGGGGCCCCAATCCAGGGCGCGCAGCAGGCCAGCGGCGTCGTCGGCGTAGCCGGCCATAGAATAGGGCGCATCCGGCTTGGCCGTGCGGCCCTGGCCCCTTTGGTCAAAGGCCAGCACCGTAAAGCTCCGGGCCAGCGGGGAGTCCAGGATGTTGGGCTTGTGGCGCAGGTCGCCGCCGGTGCCGCCTATGAAAAACAGCTTGGGCCCCTGGCCGCCGGTTTCGTAATAGATTTCAATGCCGTTGACTTGTATTTGAGGCATGGGTTCATCCCGGTAATTGGGAAAGATAAAAAATTTCCAGTATCATTTTATGAAACTAGCAAATGCGCGCCAAGCTGTAAACCAGGCCCGGGCCGCCGGCCCGGCCCAAGGAGGAAGCATCCATGGATCTGAAAGCCTATTTCGCCGACGCCAAGGGCACCGGCGTGCTCTGCACGGCTGATAGCAAAGGCCGGGTCGACGCCGCCATCTACTCGCGGCCCCATTTCTTTGATGACGGCAGCTTGGGCTTCATCATGCCCCACAAGCTGACCCACCTTAACTTGAGCGAAAACCCCAGCGCCTGCTACTTGTGGAAGCAAGCCGGAAGCCAGCGCGAGGGGGTAAGGCTCTATCTGAGCAAGACCGGCGAGGACGTTGACCAGGAGCGCATCGCCGCCCTAAGGCGGGGCCACCGCGGCGATGAGAGCGGCCAGCGCTTTTTGGTGCTGTTTACGGTGGACAAGGTGCTGCCCTTAATCGGGGCGGAAGAGAAGAAGTAACCAGCGCGGGCCGGCCCCCCCCGGGAGCCGGCCCGCTTGGCGTAAAAAAAAGGCAATAAACCTAGGCCACCGGCTCCAGGAGCTGCCCCCCGCCCCCCCCGCCTTGCACCAGCCCGGCCAGCCTGGCATAGGGCTGGGCCCCCACCAGCAGGGAGCCGTGCATCAGGAAGCTGGGCACCGCGCTCACCCGGCAGGCCCGCGAGTAATCCCAATCAGCATCCACCGCCGGGGCATGAGCCCCGCTTTGCAGCGCCGCCCAGGCCTGGTCAGGGTCCAGCCCGGCCCGGGCCGCGATGCCCCTCAGCACCGCCTCCTCGGCGATGTTTTGGCCGTCGACGAAATAGGCCTTGAAGGCCAGGTCGTGGAACTCATCCCCCCGGCCCTTTTGCTCGGCGAATTTACCCATCTCCTGGGCCCGGCGCGAGTTGTAGGTCATGGTGCGCTCACCAAAGGGCAGGCCCAACTCCTCGGCCACCCGGGAGAGCTTTTGCATGGCGGCCTTTACATCAAAGCCCCGGCCCGCGAAAAGCTCCTCCAGGGTCATGCCCTTAAGCGGCGTCTCCGGATGCAAGGGAAAGGCGATCCAGCGGACCTGTACGGAAAACTCCTGGCGCAGCTTTGCAACACGTCCCGTGCTGAAGTAGCACCAGGGTCAGATATAGTCTGAAAAAATCTCTAAAACTTGGGGATGGCTCACGTTGCATTCTCCTAGTAGGCATGGGGTTCAATCCGCTATACTAAAAGTTAGAGGCGCCCGCCCAGCTTGTCAAATCAGAGGCCGCGAAGAATACCCCGCGCCGCGCTTTGCAGACAGCCTGCCTTAGCGATATATTATATATAGGCTACTAAATAAGTAGGAAATATACGGCCAAGGAGGCTCCAATGGACGGCGAAGCTCCCCACCTGGTTTATGATCCTGTATGCGGCATGCGCATCAACCCTGTCGAGTCCAACATAAATGCCGACTTCAAGGGACATAAGGTTTATTTCTGCGCCAAGTCCTGCCGCGATAAGTTCCTGGCCGATCCTCACCGTTTCCTCAAGCCCAAGGGCTGGTGGCGGCGTTATTTGGACCGCATGGCCCGCAGCAATACCAAGACCTTCGGCGGCAAAGGGCCATCCTGTTGCGGGTGAGACCCCATAATATCTTTTGGTGAGCAGCCCTGGTCCAGGTAAAATAATAAGGAACCGCTCGCAACTGGAGGCTCGCCATGAGTAGATGGGGTAACCGGAGGAGCATATTATTTGGCGCCCTGGGGCTCCTGGCCGTGGCGGCGCTTTTTTTGTCTGGTTGCGCCGGGGGCTATGTGGATCCCGGGCCCAGCCCGGCCAAGCTGAGGGTGCAGCTTAAGGCCGAAGCAAAACAGCGGCCCTCGTCATGGCGCAGGGGGGCCTATCCGGTCAAATGGGATTGGGGCCTGTATCTGGTGCGGGACGATAAACGCCTGGCCCGGCTCAAGACGGCCGACGGGCAGCGGCTCACCGCGATCCAGGAGAACCCCCTGCTGCGGGACACCGTGTTCTTGCTACCGCCGGGCCGGCACACGGTGCGCATAATTTTGGAGGCCTATTACTATATGCCCCACGCCGAGGGCTTTATTCCGGTATCCTTGGGTGGAACTGTGCGCGACTTCTCGGTTGAGGCGGTGCAAGGAGCCGAAAAAAACCTGAAATTCACTTATCCTGAGCAATAGGCGCGTGCTTGCGCTATGGTTTTGACTGCGCCGATGCTATGATTTAGATTGACATAAAGGCCTCGCCCCGCTAATTTGCCGCCGGTTGGTAGTGTAAGTATAGTCGACACCAGGAGTAGAGATGGGCAAGAAGGTTGTTATTGTTTACAAGGGGTTGACCGGGGAAGCCGAGAAATCCCCCGAAGACGGCTTATACCACGGCGTGATTGTCGGTATTCCCAAAGAGGTGAATTTCACGGGAGCCAGCATCTCTGATCTGCAGCTTTCATTCACCCAGGCGGTGGACGCCTATCGCGGCGATGCGGGCCGCCCGTCCTTGAGCGCCGGAGCGACTGGCGGCGAGCAGGCCGCCGGGACGCCGTAAGGCTCAATATAAAAGCTGGGGCGAGCAGGGGGCTTTCGTCGCATCTCGCCATGGCATTGTGAAGGCGTATTAAAACAGGCGGCACTCAAACGGGTCCGGAAGCTCTGGGAGGAAGCCATGACTATTACACTCGCAGGTAAATTGATCAGCATTGCCATGCTGTTGGCGGCGTTTTCCCTGCTGGCCATGGGCTGCGCCGGCATGCAGGCCGGCAAGGGCACCTATACCAGCGACCAGGATGCCCTGGCCGTCCAGCAAATGGAGTGGAACCTGGACCCCTACCGCTAGCCCAGGCGCTTCTAAAAAAGAACTTTCACGGGCGCTCCTGGCCATAGGGGTTGCCCGTGTTTTTTATGCCTGTCTGCTAAATCCGGCTCCGCCCCCTGGTCAGTGAAGCGATTGCTTGAATTACGGTAATCCCTCCGCCTTAAACGGCAACTTCCGGCGCTTTGCCGAAACCGCCAAGATAACCTATTAAATAATCAAGTTAATTTATGGTGGACCCCGGGCATGGGGCTTGCAAGGACAGGCTTGAGCGTCTGGCTGGGCTATGCCGGCGCTCCATTTGGCAAGACGGCCCTGGCCGGCCCTTATCCGTGAGGTTGAAGCAGCCCATGCACCCCAAGACAGACCCCTCCTGCTTGCTGGTGATATCAGAGCAATTCCAAGAGTTAAAGCAAAAGCTAGGGCTATGCCAGGCCCCGGTTAGGGTGCTCTGCGCCTCCAGCGGGGACGAGGGTCTGGGCATTCTGTCCGAGTGGCAGGTGGAGGCGGTGGTTTTGCATCTGCATTCCGACTGGCGGCCCGATGTGGAGATCCTGCGCCATATCCGTACATTTTTCGCCTGCTTACCGGTGGTGATCCTGGCCGAGGAATCCAGCCTGGCCGGGGCCGAGGCCTGCGCCGGCCTCTCCACGCAGGGTTATTTGCGCTTGCCGGTAAGCGCGGGGGAGCTTTGGCGCGCCGTGGAAGCGGCCCTGTTCGCTTACACTGGCGGCGAGCCGCGACCCGCCAGAACCACGGCGCGGCGCAAGGAGGTGGAGCAGGCGCTTTCCCTGATCCACGCCAGGCACCAGGAGGGGCTTAGCGCCCATGAAGTGGCCCTGGGAGTACATATGTCGCGTAATCACTTGGGATCATTATTTAAAGCGGAGACCAACCATACTTTGAGCGAATACATTAGCTTGTGCAGGGTGGCCACGGCGTTACGCCTTATCACCCGCGAGCCCGACTTGGGTTTCGCCCAGGTGGCGGGCCGCTCCGGCTTCAGTTCGGAGAGCTACTTCAGCAAAGTATTCAAGCGCCTGCTGGATGTTTCGCCCAAAGACTTCCGCCAAATGGTGCTGAGCGGGGGGCCGGCGGCGGCGGCCCGCTGCCAGGGCCGTTTGCAGGATCTATGGCATAGGCAGCGCAAAATTACATAAATTCCGCGCAAAAGCGCCTGACAAACCATCCCGGGCGGCTGTTGCCGCGCCCGGGGCCTGATCTAGCATGGTCACACGTTCAACCTATAGCTCGATGGATTAACATGGCTGCCTGCTCCACCTGGGGCGCCCACTGGCTGGGCGATCCTTCCCTGTGGGGGCCCCTGCGCCTGCTGATGGCGGAGCGCTGGGCCCCGGCCCCAGCCGCGCTGGAAAACCCTGAGCACGCCGCCGCCGCTGCGAACGATCGCCTGGGCCTGGTGGCTCTGGCCGGGCTGGTGGCTCAGGGGCCGGTTCCTAAGGGAACGGGTCTGATTTGCAGCCTAAGCATGGCGTCGCAGGAGGGGCTCATTGCTTGCGCCTCGCCTTGCCGGGCGGCTAGGCATTACGGTTTAGCCGGTCCTTGGATCTTGCCCTCGCCCGGAGTGGTGGGAGGAATCCACCTAATCGCCCGAGCCCAGGAGAGCTTAAGCGATCTCATGCCGCGGGCAATATGCCTGGCCGTGGGTCAGAACGGCCGCTTAGCCGGGGGGGAAGAAGCGTGCGGCGGCGCGGCGGCTCTGGGTTTGCGGGCGGGGCAAGGCCAAGGATCGGCAACTTTGGGCCGGGTGCTGGCGGGAACCTACGCCGGCCCGCCCGACAGCGGGGCCCAGGCCGATTTCCTGGAAGGCCTGGGGCGGCAAGCCAGGGTTAGGGGCGGCCCCTCCATCGCGGCGGTGGTGCTGAACCAGCCGCGGGACGTGAAGTGGCAGGCCTCCCTGGACGCCGCCGCCCGGCGGGCGGCGCCGCGGGCGCGGCGCTACATGCTCCCGGTGGACCGGGCCGGGCAGGCGGGCGGGCTCATGCTGATCCTGGCCGCGCTTTATCTGGAGACGCCTTTACCGGAGAGCCCCCGCCTGGTGCTGGCCGGGGACGATAGCGGCCGCGCCGCCGCGCTTATGGTTTGGGCCGCCTAGATTAAAGCCCAAGGCTTATCTGGCCGCCGGGCTGAACTTGATGACCCGGTCCAGGACGATCTCGTTGTAGGCCGGGCCCACCTTGCGGCCCGGCTCCAGGTAAGCCCTGGTGACCAGGTACATGATATCCATCTTGGCCCGGGGGCAGAGGCCGGTGGGCACCTGTATGCAGTTGGGGTCGCTGCCGCAGTCGCGGGCAACCTTGTACACGTAGAACTTGTCCGCATTGGGGTTTTGGGGAAGGTAATCCAAGGCGGTGTCCAAAAGGTCGCTGGCCCCGCTCACGCTGGTCACGCTCAAGTTGGCCGTTTCGCCGTTTTCCAGGGTGCCGCCGTCGTAGAGGTTGATGTTAGTGTAGGTGGCCTTGCCGGTCTGGGCGTGCAACACGCCGTATATCATGATGAACTCACCGCTGTTAAGGGTGAAGTTGTCGCTCCTGATGTAGGCTGCGTCGCGGTTTTCGCCCAGCACGTCGATCTCCCGCTGGATTCCCTCGGCGCCCTCAACCAGCCACTGCTTGGTGTCCAGCATCTGAAAGCTATGGCCGGGAAAGCGGCTGATGATGGAGAGCTTCAGGGTCTCCATGTCGTCCATGTAGTCGAACTCGGTGGCTCCGTTGCCGCGCACCCTTAAAGCGGGCATGGCAAAGGGATTGAGGCTGATCTGGCTGGTGGGGGTGAGCCTTAACACCGTGGCCGAATCCCGCAGGCCGGCGAAGTAGGCTTGCCTCTGGTTGTCGTCGTCGAAAAGCGCGGTCCTTAGAAGAAAGGAGAACTCGTCGCCGGTCACGTCCACCCCCATGCGCACGGTCTGGATGGGTATCACCAGCGTATTGATTATGCCCTCGCTAAAGCCCGCGCTGCGGGCGGCGTTCCGCACCACGCTGTCCACATTCTGGTCGGCGGTCATGATGACCATGGTGAGCTGATTGAACACATCGCCCGGCGCGCCGTAGGGCGTGCCCTCGGTAAATATGGATTCAACGTTCAGAGTATCGCCCAGGCTGGCGTAGACCTGCTTCTGGGCGCCCGTGGTGGTGGACCACTTGCGCATCATGTAGGCCGTGCAACTGAAGTATTTCGCCTTGGGCGGCGTATGGAACAAAAAGACCACCGCCTCGTCGGGCCGCAGGCGGAAAGTAAACGGCAGATAGTTCTGCGCGCTCTGATCAGGGGCGTAGGGTATGGACGTCACCGCGTAGGGCGAGGCGGTGTTGAACCCAAACCCGCTGGGGATCTGGTAGTTGCAAAATGCGGTGTAGGGGTCGGCGGGCGAAAGCTGTCCGTCCTGCACCAGAAAGCCCGCGGTTTGCAGATTTTTCCGGAAGGCGCTGAGCTGGGCGGCGTCTTGGGCGTGAGCGGGCGCGGTGAGGACCAGGAGAAGTAGCAGGGCGAGCGGGGCGGCGAAAAGATATAACCGTCTGGACATGGACAATCCTCCGTACAGGGGAGGCGTCAAAACCGCCCCTCAGGCATAGGGTTCAGCGCAGATGCCGTTAACCAGCGGCAAGCGAGGATTCTGGCCTATCATAGAGGCATCTTAATGCCGCCAGTCAAGAGGGATTTATAGGCTGGCGGAGTCGGCCCTAACGTACCAAAGTGAAGGCGCGCAGCTTGCAAGCCAGCAACTGGACAGGCTTCTGAAAATAGAATTACAGTGAAATTAACAATCATTGGAAGGACTAGTCATCATCGGCTCCGTCTTCCATGTCTTCTTTAAGCGAATACGCACGCGAAATAACATCATCTATAGAAGCGTCTTTTCCTAGTTCCTCTCTCGCGTCATCAAAATACTGGCCAAGCGAGGCTATTTCGTATTCTTGCTGCTGATAATAT
>CAZDRW010000091.1:0-9848 GCA_964507555.1 uncultured Desulfarculaceae bacterium | reverse complement strand
TGGAAGCCACTCTTTCTCGCCATGAGGAGGTGGTGAAGGTCCTTGAGAAGATGGCGGACTTGGCGCCGGCGTGGGGAATGATCGGCACCCTGATCGGCCTCGTTATTATGCTGCTGAACTTAAGTGACCCATCGGCCATTGGACCGGCCATGGCTGTGGCCCTGCTCACCACGCTATACGGCGCCTTATGGGCCAACCTCTTGCTGTCGCCCAGCGCGGCCAAGCTGGAAGATCGTAGCGAGCGCGAGGCGCAGGACCATCGCCTGATCCTGGAAGGTGCGTTGGGCATGGCCCGTAATGAGAACCCCAGGGCCATTCAGCAGCGCCTGGTCGGCTTCATGCCCTCTGAGGATCGAGCCGAACTGCAGTCCAAGGCCCGCGCCAAGAAAAAAGGCAAATAGTGGCGCGCAAGATTAAAAAAGGCCTGCCTCCTTGGATGGGCACCTTTGCGGACATGTGCACTCTTCTTTTGACCTTTTTTGTGCTCCTTCTGACCTTCGCCAACATGGACGTAAAAAAATTCCAAGACATGCTGGGCTCTGTGAAAAACGCTTTTGGCGTACAGTTTCAGGAAGTCGGCAAATTCCAGCCGGTGTTGCCGGAAGTCAAACCCCAGCCAGAGCGGACCAGGATGATACAGCCCACCATGCCGGAGCCTTCGGTGCAAGACGCTCGCAACGCCTCCGAGGCTGCATCCATGGCCGACCGGGTGAAGGAATTGGTCACCGCGGTCGGTCTGGGCAACGCAGTGGAGATAAAGAGCGGTCCCCGTGGGGTGCGCATGAGGGTGAAAGGGCAGCTTTTGTTTGAGCCGGGCAGCGCTGACGTACGAGCAACGGCTCAAAAATTGTTGGCCAGCGTTGCCAAGGTGATGAACAAATTCAATTTCTACCTTACGGTGGAAGGCCACAGCGATAACCAGCCGATAAGCACCTCGCGCTTTCCCTCGAACTGGGAGCTGAGCGCGGCGCGGGCCTCTTCGGTTCTGCGCTCCCTGGTTGGTATGGGTGTGCCGGCCCAACGAGTGTCTGCGGTGGGTTATGCCTCCAACTACCCCATAGCGTCCAATGCCGACGAAGATGGACGCAACAAGAATCGCAGAGTGGAGTTCGTCTTCACCAAGAAGCCTTTGCGGATGGGCGTGGAATAATCGGCTCGGATATTCCATTTGTCTTTCGCATGCTACGCCTGTTTTCACACTCATCTCCCGGCTGTTAGGTGTAGGTTCTGTGCGCCCTGGCTTTGGGGCAGACCAACCGCGAAATTGCTGAGAATTATCACATCAGCGCAAAACCCGTGGTTACATACCGTTTCCGCCTGCTTAAAAACAGGGCCTAAGCAACAACGCGGATTTGAGCCGATCCGCCATACAAAACGGCCTGATAGATCCCTAATCCCTGGCATACCTCTTTTAGCCGCTGGTTTGTAAAAAAAATTCTTACAATAAAATCAGTGCCCCCCCCATTTACGAACAGCACAAAATATTTATAAGGTGTGACTTAAGGTAGAGCGTCCGGCCGCTCATGATCCTAAACCGTTCACGTTAATTTCTTTCATATCCACCTCGTTTAACTCATGTATCTTTGGCATCGCAGGGGGAAGCATGATGCGTATTAATTTGAACATGAAGATACTCAGCTTAGCGCTGGCACTTCTAATCATGCTCACAGGGTTGGGCGTGATTTCATATTTTGCCATGGGGCGGGTTAACCAAGCCGCAGACCTGGCCACAAAGCGTCTGACCGAGGCTCGTTTGGCTCAGGAGACAGCTTACCGAGGTCTCAAACAATACCAAAACCAGTCGGATTTTATTATCAACCGGAATTTGGACTCTATTGCCGGTTTCCAGCAAAGCGCAACTGATTTCCAAAAGAATATAGATGGCATCCAAAAGATGGCAGATACGGCTGCAGAGAAGGCTTTGGCCGCCGAAATTGCAGAAATCCAAAAGCGGTTTGTCGCAAAGTTCCAGCAAGGAGTGGTGCCGGAGATTAAATATCAGCTAGAGGGGGTCTTGGGAAAAGCTGACCAAGAAAGCGACTCCCTCATAGCCAAGGTAGAATTGAACGCACGCAAAATCGCGGATGCTTTCCGCACACGTCTCAAGATGTCGGTGATGGCTGGTGAATACAATAATGTGATAGCTCAATCCGAAGAATTGGATGCGGTTAACCAACTTCTATTCTGGACCATGAAGCAATACCAAGCGTCGGCAAACGTGGTGATCAGCCAAGACCTGAAGGCAGTGGAAACCTATGGCGAGGCCCAAGCCAAGTGGGACCAAGCACGCAAGAAGGTCGAACAGGCGCTAGGCAGCGATGCAGAGAAGCAATATTTTAAAGATCTGAACCAGTCCTATGAATCTTTTGACACGGTATTCCGCGAGAAAGTGGTGCCAGCCGTTAAACGCGAGAAGGCAGGGCTTGTTAATAAGCTGGATGCCGAGTCGGACGAATTGCTGTCGCAGTTGGAGGAGCGGGTAAGAAAGGTGGTTGATTCTTTAGGCCAAGAGGCCAGCGCGGCGATGGCCTCTTATCAGAAGACCGCCCAAGCAAACCGGCTGCTCATAGCGATTATAAGTCTGTCCGCTGTTGTTTTTGGGCTGTTATTGGGCTGGTTGTTGGCGCGTAATATCACTGGACCGGTTAAACGGGTGATCGGTGAACTAAGCAGTGGGGCAAGGCACGTGGCTTCAGCCGCGGGTCAGGTATCGAATTCCAGCCAAGCATTGGCGCAAGGCGGCTCACAACAAGCCTCTTCATTGGAAGAGACTAGCGCTTCAATGGAAGAATTGTCCTCCATGACCAGGCAAAATACGGAGAACGCTCAACAAGCGCGCGGGTTGGTTCAAGAAGGCAAACAGGCAGCCGAGCGGGCCAGCGACTCCATGAAAGAGCTCGTTGTTTCCATGAACCAGATTAATGAAGCGAGTGAAGAGACGGCGGGGATCATCAAGGCCATCGATGAGATTGCCTTTCAAACTAATCTGCTGGCGCTTAACGCAGCGGTTGAAGCGGCCCGCGCCGGAGAGGCGGGCGCCGGCTTCGCGGTTGTGGCGGACGAAGTGCGTAACCTTGCTCTGCGTGCGGCGGAGGCAGCCAAAAATATTTCCCAACTGATCACTAAAACAACTGAGAAAACCCAGCGAGGTGCCCAACTGGTTACACAAACTAATGAAGAATTTGTTGGTCTGGTTGAGAGTACGCACAAAGTAAGCGAGTTGGTGGTGGAAATTGCCGCTGCCTCCGGAGAGCAGGCGCAGAGCCTGGAACAAATAAACCAATCGCTTAGTCAAATAGATCAGGTTACGCAAAGCAATGCGGCCAATGCCGAGGAAAGCGCTGCGGCCAGCGAAGAGCTTTCAGCCCAAGCTGCGACCATGGAGTCGTTGGTGGAAAGTTTAGTTTCGCTGGTGGAAGGGCATGGCAGAGGGTTGGCGGAAGCATCTCAAGAGCCGGGTCGGGATAATCAGAGACCGAGAGGCTATTTGGAGTATGTAGGAAAAGGGAAAAAAGCGAAAATCAAAAAACTGGCAAGTGCGGTGGAAAATAGCAATAAGGAGCCAAAAACCAAGGCAGAAAAAGCAATACCTTTAGAGGAAGAGGATTTCAGCGATTTCTAACGGGCGATAAAGTTTTGGGAGAAAGCCAAGGGCGCTTTCTCCCATCGCATTAAATGGCGGCGGCATCATTCCTAGGCTGGAGACTTGATCTGCTCGACCTGATGGGCAAAATCCGGATCATGCCGCAGATGACGCGCAAAGCGCAAGTACTTATTGGCGATGGCCCTGATGGCGAATTGCAAGGCATAAAACTTTATTGGTTTTTCCAATAGGTAAGACACATCGCCAGCCAAGCACATATCCACAACTTCCTCGCTCGCATCGCCGGTCACAATGATGGTGTCTTCGCTTACCATGGGGTAATGAACTTTAACCGCATCGATAAAGTCAAAGGCGGTTAGCTCTCCTAAAAAGACGTCCAGCACGAACACCGCCACTGAACTACCTCTGTCAAAGCAAAATCTCTTGGCCAGCATTATGTCCGCAAATGTATGTATCTCTCCCCATCTATAAAAGCCGGACACCATTTGTTTCAGCAATTCGCTGATCAAGGGATCATCGTCAAGAATGATTACATCCAACCCTTGAGACATGGCTTATACCTTTCCGGCAGGTTATGGAGCGCCCCCAGTATTTGTGCAGCATGATGCTGCGGGTTCGGTGAGGCCACAGCAGTTGTGGATGATGAAACAAAAGGATGAGGGACCGATCAACTGCGACAGGTGCCTTATAAGTATTATTCTGCCTTAACGCACTAATGATGACAATCTTGTTGATTGTTAAAGGCTTTGCCCAACAAAAAAACTAACAGTTAGGATTGGATATCGCGTTTAGGCATAGATTAAACACGAGGGGGAGTATTTAGTTTGGAGCAAGGCGTAACAGCAGGTTGCCTGCCAGCTTTCTCCTATAAGCGGCGCTGGCCCGTAAATCGTCAATGGGACTAACCGCCCCGCTGGCCAATTCCGCAGCCTTGGCCAAAGACTCGCGGTTCAGAGGTTTACCTTCAAGAGCCGCCTCCGCTTCAGGACAGGTTATCACGGTGGGACCCACACTGCCCCAAGCTAGGTGGGCGCCCTGGACAATGCCTGCCTCATCGAGTTGCATCAGAGCAGCTAGGCTAGCAATGCTGATGGCCAAAGCAGCGCGCTGTCCGACCTTTTCAAAGTGCTGTATGGCCGAAGCTGTCGGCAAAATGATTACAACACCGGATAGCAGCTCTCCAGGCCGTAGGGCGCTTTGCCCAGGCCCTTTAATAAATTCATCGATAGCCAATCGCCTGCTAAGACCAGGCGCCACGATTTCCACCGAGGCGTTAAGCGCATACAAAGGCGGAAGGGTGTCGCCCGCCGGAGAAGCGGTGACGATATTGCCACCTATTGTGGCTACATTACGGATTAAGGGCGAGCCCAGCACTGCAAGGGCTTGGGCCAATATCGGCAGGTGATCCCGCACCAGGGGTGAAGCAAGTAGATGACTGTGAGTGCAGCCTGTGCCTATAAATATCTCATTGCCGAGCTTTTCAATACGCTTTAGCGCATCGATTCGTTCCAGGCAAATGAGGCTGCGGTCCGGATGGGGTTCACGACGCAGGCGCACCAGCAGGTCGGTGCCGCCAGCATAGACGAGGGCATCCGGTCGGCGCTCCATTTCCCGCCATAGCTCCTCCAGGCTTGATGGCAGGATGACCCGTCTCACAAGCGTTCTCCTTTATGATCCGCAGCAGCCAAAACGGCTTCGATTATTTTTTGATAGCCGGTGCAGCGGCACAAGTTGCCGGCCAGGGCTTGTCTCACCTGTTGCGCGGAGGGTGAGGCAACGTGGTCCAATAGCGATACTGCGCTGAGAACCATGCCAGGCGTGCAAAAGCCGCATTGCACAGCGCCATGCTCCACAAAGGCCTGTTGAACTGGATGCAAGCCGGTTTTTGTGGCGATGCCCTCGATAGTGGTTACCTGACGGCCTTCCAGCTGCGCGGCCAAGGTTAGGCAGGCAGGGCGGGGCAATCCGTCAATAAGCACGGTACAGGCGCCACATTCTCCAGAGCCGCAGGCTTCTTTGGTCCCGGTTAAACCAAGGTCATCCCTGAGTAAATCCACCAAGCGCTTGTCTGCGGGTGCATGCAATCGCATGGGGTGGTTGTTCAACATGAATTCAATGCGGGTCATTCGCTGCACCCCCGTGATTGAGGGCGGCCAGCACTCTTTCCGGAGTTAAGGGATAGGTACGCATGGTTACGCCGCAGGCCCTGGCCACGGCGTTTCCCACCGATGGTAGCGGGCCGTCGATGCCGATCTCTCCGCCACCACGGATGCCCAGTGGACTTGAGGCATCCTGGCTTGCCAGGAAGACGTTCTCTATCCGTGGCGCGTCAAGACTGGTGGGAACAATATAGGTGGAAAAATCAGTATTGATGCTGTGCCCATCATGTGCAACAAAATCTTCGCAGAGAGCATACCCCATTCCTTGCACCACCGCTCCATCCATTTGCTGCTCAAGCAGCCGGGGGTTGATCACCCTGCCGAGGTCCGAAACGGTGAGGTAGTCAAGCAGGTCGATCTTGCCGGTAAGCTCGTCCACTTCCACTGCAGCCAAATGAACAGCATAGGCATAGACAGCATGAGGGAAGCCATGCAAAGCCAAACTTTTATTAGGGGCTACGGGCTCGGCGGCCACAGGAGCCCTAAAGTAGTGAGTGACATCGCATTGGTCCGTGGGCAGTGAAGCCGCCAATTCCGCTAAACTGATTTTCAGAGACAGACCAGTGTGCCTTACGGCTCCAGGTGCCATGGCCAGCCCATCGGTGATGTCATCCAGGGCCATGAGTTCTCCCGCCTGGGTCAAAATCCGTTCACGCAACGTCTGCGCCGCCCCCAATATTGCGTTGCCGAAGGTGTAGGTAGTGCGGCTGGCCGAGGAGGAACCGCAAGACTCGGTTTCTGCGGTGTCCGGCTGGATCAGCTCGAAATTTTCAGGTGGCTGGTTTAGGACCTGGGCGGCGATCTGCACATAGGTACTGGCGTTACCTTGACCCATGTCTACCACTCCCGAATAAAGGCGGAATCTGCCATCATCTAGCAGCACCAACCTGGCCCGCGCCTCATCGGGAATTACTGGTCCATAGCCCATGGCGTGATATAGAACCGCCAGCCCAAGGTCTCTTCGCTTGTTTGGCTCGGCCTGCAATTGCCAGCTTTTGCGGCCTTGCCATAATTCATGCCGGCTTGCGGTGTCGAGGCTTGCATGTAACCCTTCAATGCCTGACAAGGTGACTCCCGCCGGCGAAGTTTCTCCCGTCTCGAGCAAATTGCGCCGTCGCAGCTCCAACGGGTCCAGGCTAAGTCTTTGGGCGAGAAGATCCATGGTTAGCTCAATGCCCGCCGCAGCTTGGGGCACACCGAAGCCGCGGAATGGCCCGCCGATGGGATTGTTGGTGTAAACCGCCTGTGAAATAAGCTCGGCATGCGGTATCCGATACGGCCCGCCAGCGTGCTCCAGGCCCAAGGTGGCGACCACCCCGCCCAAATGGTCATAAGGGCCGGTGTCGAAGATTAGCCTGGCGGATAGGGCGCGAAGACGGCCGTCCTTTTCTGCTCCCAAACGGTAATATAGCCGGGCGGGATGACGCTTGGCGCCGGCTATCATGCTCTCTTCCCGGTCCCACCACATTTTAACGGTATGGCCGGGACAATTGATGGCCGCCAGGGCTAGGAGGGATTGCACGGTTATTCCGTCTTTACCGCCAAAAGCCCCGCCGCAATAAGGGGCGCGCAGATGGATGCGGGCTGGGTCTAAGTCAAGGGCTCTAGCCACTTCCAGGCAGTCGCGGTGCGGGGTCTGGGTGGATACTATCAAATGGATGACGCCGTCAGCTTCTTGCAGGGCCAAGCCGTTTTCGGTTTCCAGATAGGCGTGCTCTTGGCGAGGTAGATTCCACACCGCCTCGACCACCACCGGGCAAGACTCGAGACCATCTGCACCTAGCCCCTTGACCAACCTACCTTCCAAAAGCAGATTCCCGCCCTCATGGTCTTCGTGCAAAAGGGGAGCGTCAGGCAGAAGCGCCTTTTCCGGATCAAAAACCCCGGGCAATTCTTCAAGGTCAAAGGTAATCGCAGCCAGACCGCTGGCTAACGCTTGCTTGGATTCCGCCACCACCAAGGCGACTGCATCACCGCAGTGGCGGACCTTGTCGTCTACCAGTACCGGCTGGTCGTCGCGCACAACCCCTTGCCGGTTGGGTCCGGGTACATCCTTGGCCGTCAGCGCCTTCACTACTCCCGGCACGCGTAGCGCATTGTCAATGCTTACGGCCAACAACCTGGCATGCGGAACTCCAGCCCGCTTGACACCGGCCCAAAGCAACCTATCCCCGTAGTAATCCGCTGCGTACTTTTCGACGCCGCGCGCTTTGGCGGGCGCGTCTTGCCGGATTTGGCCGCTCGTTGAAAGTAACGGTATTTTATTTGTACCGGGCATGGTGTCTCCTGCTTGACGGCACGGCGATTAGAGAGTAATGATCATCAACTTGAGTGTGGATGTCAAAGATAAATTCTTTTGGAGCCGCTAAGCCTTGGCTCGTAAGTCCGATTAATATACTATTTAGTAGCCTGGAAAGGGGCATCCGGCGCTGGAGTAAATCCCTTTATTGCCCTGATCTTAAGGAGTCGTCCATGACCAACGACAACCTCCCGGTTTCGCTGCGACTGCGTTTGGACAAGGCCCTTTTGCCGGTGGCCACTTCGTTTGCAGAGAATGCGGGCTCGGCTATGGGGCTGGGTCGGTCAGAGGCTCTAAAGCTGACATTGGCAGTGGAGGAGGTTTTTTCCTATTTGGCCTCGGCTGCAGAAGGCGCAGAAGAAAGCGATGGCTTAACCCTGGAAGCCGTGGGACGCGTTTATTGTGTGGAACTCAACGTATTTTTCAATATACCCAAGGTGGATTTCCGCCTATTGAATTTGGCCGCGCACTATTCGCCGGGCGATGAGTCGTCTCTCAATGAATTGGGTCTGTTTTTGGCGTCGCGCTCCGTGGACCAATTCAGCTTGAGTGACGCAACATCCGGGGGAATGCAACTCAAGCTTGTGAAGGAGAAGTTGTATCCACCTTCAGCGGAACAGGAAGCGCCTGCTTGTCATGCTTTGGATGATTTCGAGATCGTTACCCCGGAAGTCGGCCAAATTAAAGAGGCGGCTCGTTTATTGAAAGCATACTACTCGGCTTTATATCTCCCGGATGCGTATGTTTTACCCGCCAAGCTGGCCGACATGGTGCTAAGCGGCGAAATCGGAACCCTGGTAGCTATTGATAGGCACGGTGATTTGGGGGGCGCAATATTTTGGCGCTTTCACGCCAAGTCTTCATTGCGCTCATATGGTCCCTATGTTTTTTGCCAGCCGGACCCCGGCCCCATCGCGCAGGCCTTGGTGGAGGCAGCCCTTAACCGTGTGGCCAAAACCCAGGCAGTGAGCTTTGTCTGCCGCTATCCCACCCCTGAGTTGCCCAAAGAATATTTTGAATACCTGGGAGACCTGGAATATTTTTCCCCGGACGGCACTAAACACTCGTGGCCACAATTTTACCGGCAGTTGAAAGAGGACCCCGGCGAGGTGGTTTGGTGCAATCCGACACTTCAGCCTTTTTTAAAAGAACAATATACTCGCCTGGCGTTGGCGCGGGATGTCCATCTCTACCAAGTGGAAGGCGAGAAACGGCCTGCCTGCTCGGTAATAGGTACGCACCTGGATCGGGTGCAGGGACATGCCACCTTACGCCCCATGCTGGATGGCATGGATGCAGAGGAAAACCTGAACCGCCATCTGGCACTGATTATGACTGAAGGCATCCGCACTATTTTCTGCAATGTCGACCTGGGATTGGCTTGGCAAGTCAGCTGGGTCCCCGCCTTGCAAGAAATGGGTTTTTCCCCGCGCTTGGTGATTCCTTTTGGCGGTAAAGCCGATTTGGTTGTCTTTCAGCACCTAGGTGATCAGGAGTGATGAGCAAAACAACTTTAGACAAGTTGGTCCCTGGCTATATTAAAGAGTTCGAGGCCTATATCCCCAGCAAGCCCGACCCAGAGCTGATGAAGCTCTATGGCGTCGATCACCTTTATCGCCTCAACAACAACGAAAATCCCTTGGGGCCTCCGGCTGCCGCCCAAGAAGTGATAAGCCAATTCCCGCCGTGCAAGGCGGCGTTGTACCCCAGCGGCGATGTATATTACTTGCGCCAAGCCCTGGCCCGGCATTTCGAAATGGAACCCGATCAATTTTTGTTGGGCAAC
>CAZDRW010000090.1:0-9864 GCA_964507555.1 uncultured Desulfarculaceae bacterium | reverse complement strand
GGGCGAAGCCTACCGGGGGCTGATGCCGGACGGGCGCCGGCCGGTGGTGGTGCTGCTATTGGCTTTGAATCCCGCCGAAGTCGATGTCAACGTCCACCCGGCCAAGATCGAGGTTCGCCTGCATAATCAAAAAGCTGTTCATGACAGCTTGGCCCAGGGCCTGCGCCTTGCCTTGGCCCAGGTCCGCCGGCCCGAAGCCCTGCCTGGTTCCACGGAGCGGGTGGTCCGCTTGCAGCCCAAGGCTGCCTATCACCCTGCGCCTCAGGCTGGGCAGCGCCCCGCAGTGTATCCGCCGCGGCCCCTGCCGCGGCCCGCGCCGCCATCGGCCACCACTCCGGGAGGCGGCATGGTTCTGCATGAACCCGCGGCCGAAGACGCCGAGCCGGCGCAATCTCAGCCAGCCTTACCCCACGCCCGGCCTCTGTTCGGCCCAGCCGGCGATCTGACGGTGCTAGGCCAGTTGCACGGCCTATACATAATCTGCGCTTCAGCCGAGGGCCTGGTGATCGTGGATCAGCACGCGGCCCACGAGAGGCTTACCTATGAAGCCATGAAACGCGGTTTGGGCCAAGGGCCTCTTCCCCGCCAAGGGCTTTTGAGCCCTGCAATCCTGGAACTAACCCCACGGGAATCGGCCCTGGCCCAGAGCCAGTGCACCGATTGGGGTCGGCTGGGACTGGAGATGGGCCCTTTTGGCGGCACCACCTGGGTGATCATGAGCGTGCCCCCGATCCTGACGGGCCTGGATCCCGCCCCCGTGGTTCATGACCTGATCACGGAACTCAGCCAAGCCGGGGTTCCGGCGGGCACCCCGGAATTCCTGGAAGTGGGGCTGCGCTCATTGGCTTGCCGCGCCTCCATCAAGAGCGGCCAGCGCTTGGCCGAGCGGGAGTTGCAGGACCTGGTGGCCCGGGCGGCCGCTTTGCCGCCACCGGTCACCTGCCCTCATGGCCGGCCGGTGTTCTTAACCATCTCCCGCCGGGAGTTGGCCAAGCATTTCAAGCGAAGCGCGGAGCCCCTGGCATGAGCTCCCAACCTTTGATGGTGCTGGTGGGCCCCACCGCCGTGGGGAAAACCGCACTGGCCGTGAAAATTTGCCAACGCTTCTCGGCCGAGGTCATTAACGCCGACAGCGTGCAAATCTATCGCGGCCTGGACATCGGCTCGGCCAAGCCGACTCCGGCTGAACGCGCCGCCGCCCCACACCACCTCATAGACGTGGCCGATCCCAGTGAGCCTTTTGACGCGGCCCGTTTCGCCGAAATGGCCGAACAGGCCATCAGCGATATCCGGGCCAGAGGGAAACGGGTGCTGGTGGCCGGCGGAACCGGGCTTTATATACGGGCCCTGCTTTTCGGCCTTGCACCCTTACCGCCGGCCGATGACGGGCTGCGGACAAGGCTGCGGCAGGAGTGGGATGACCTGGGGCCCCAGGCCATGCATGCGCGCCTTAAGGAACTGGACCCTGCCTCAGCCCAGCGGCTGCATCCCAACGACCGCCAGCGCGTATTAAGGGCCCTGGAGGTCTGCCTGCAGACCGGCGAATCCTTTTCCCGGCATCAGCGGAAGCACGGGTTTGCCTCCCCCTTGCATCCTCACTTTGTGGTGGGACTTACCAGACCCAAAACCGAGTTGGCTGGGCGCATCACCCGGCGCTGCCAAGCCATGTGGGCCCAAGGCCTGCTTGCAGAGGTGCGCGCGCTTTTGCAAGAGGGCCTATCCCCCCAAGCCAAGGCCCTGGGCAGCCTGGGTTATGCCCAAGCCCTGCGTCATCTACAGGGCGAACTTGAGCGAGAGGAAGCACTAGCCGACATGATCGCCCGCACCAAGGCCTATGCCAAGCGGCAGCTCACTTGGTTTCGCGGCATGGAAGGTATAAACTGGCATTCACCCCAGGATCATGAAGCGATCTTTGACTTAGCGGCGCGGCATTGGGGCTCCCCAACCAGGCCAACGTCGTCCGAGGAGAAAAGGCATGACTAAGTCTCTATGCCTGTTGGCCGCCCTTGCAGTGCTCATGGGCATGCTGACCACCACCATTCCGGCCCTGGCCGAACCCGGCGCCACAACCACCACCCTGGTTCTGGGCAGGCACCCGGCCGGCGATAATGAGGCTGCCGCCCGCGATGCGGCGGTGGCCGAGGCCCTGCGCCAGGCCGTGGCCCAGGTGGCGGTTTCCATGGTGGACCCGGCTACCCTGCGCGCTCAATTGCAGAACCTGGACCGTCTGGTGCTGGCCAAGGCTTCGCAGTTCGTAACGACTTATAGCTTGCAAGCGCACGCTAAAAACGGCGACGAGGTGTTGGTGCTGGTTTCGGTCAGCGTGGATAAGCATTCGTTGGACTTGGCGCTCACCCAAGCTGGCTTGAGGCTGCCCGCAGCCCGCCAGGCGCTCACCTTGGCGCTGATTTCCGAGGAAGCGGCCCCCGGCCGACCAGAGGTGTTCTGGTGGGGAGGCGCCCAAGGGGTGCCGGCCGCTCCAGCGCCGGTGGCCGAGGTGCTGAAGTCTTTGGGCATCCGCTTGGTGGAGCCCAGCGCCCTGGCCGGACGGGTGCCGGCCGAAGCCCGCCAGCCCGTGCTCAGCGAAGGGCAGGCTTTGGAATTGGCCCGGCTGGCCGGAGCCGGCATAGTCATCATGGGACGAGTGCGGACCTATCCCCTGTTGACCCCCGAAGGAGAAAATCCGCCACCGGTGGCGCAGCTCATGGCCTTGGATGTGGCCTCGCAAAAGGCCTTGGCCCTGGTGGAGTCGGAAGGTCCCAGCTTCCATCTAACGCCGGGCCCAGGCGCCGGCCCGGCGATAACCGACGCGGTGCAACAGGCTGTGCGGCAACTTTTAGAGCAGGTTGCCAAGACGGCTCCCAGCCAAAGCGCGCCAAACGGCCAAGTGACTTTAACCATCAGGGGACTTCGCAACCTGGCTGATTTACACCGCTTTGAGCAGATACTTAGCTCCATGACCAGTGTGGTGGCATCAGTCAAGCGCGAATCGGTGGGGGCTGGTTGGGCTGAATTGAAGGTAAAACTCAATGTTCCGCCCTCTCAACTGGCGGATCAAATAATTGTGCAGGATTTTGGCGATTTCCTGGTAAATGTCCTGGATATTACGCCCGAGAGCGTTAATCTCCTTCTGATCGGCAAGTAGCCGGGCGACCGGCCAGGATTTGCAAGGGGTTATCTCCCTTGACAGCGGCCCTAGCCGCTGGTAGAAAGAGTGTTCTATTTCAGGCACGTAGCTCAGGGGGAGAGCGCTACCCTGACACGGTAGAAGTCCCGGGTTCAAATCCCGGCGTGCCTACCACCCGGACCACCGCGCCCGGGGCCGACGGTTGCTCAGGCAACCGATCGGCGGGTGGCGTGGTGGTATGTGGGTTTTTAGTGTTTTTTCAAGGTATTGCACTCTAAGGCTTCTCCATGGCGAGCGCGGTCGAAATATTAGCCCAAGCAGATCCCAAAGGCGCTAAGAGAGCGGTGGCCGCCAAGGCTGGCGGCAAGATCGTGGATCTGAGCGCGGAAGTTGACCCCAAAGACGGCCTGGAGCCGGTGCTGCCGGGCTCACCCGAGGCCTTGGATGTGCTCCGGCATTCCACCGCCCACATCATGGCGGAGGCGGTAAGAGAGCTCTTTCCCGGGGTGAAGGTTGCCATAGGGCCGTCCATTGAAAACGGCTTTTACTACGACTTTGATTACGAGCGCAGCTTCACGCCCGAGGATTTGCCGGCCATCGAAGAAAAGATGGCTCAAATCGTCAAGGACAACTTGCCATTCGCCTGCCGCCGCGAGCCAAAAGCAACGGCCCGCGAGTACTTCGGCGAGCACGGCGAAATCTACAAGGTCGAGCTTATCGACGCGCTTGACGACGATGAGGTGAGCATATACCAGCAGGGCGGCTTTGTTGACCTTTGCCGGGGGCCGCATCTGCCCGCCACCGGCAAGGTGGGAGCCTTCAAGCTTTTGTCGGTGGCCGGGGCCTATTGGCGGGGCGATGAAAAGAACCGCATGCTGAGCCGCATTTACGGCACCGCCTTTTTCGACAGGAAAGAGCTTAAGCGCCATCTGCAGCTCCTGGAGGAAGCCAAGAAACGCGACCACCGCAAGCTGGGCCGCGAGCTCGAGCTTTTCAGCTTCCACGAGGAACTGGGCGCGGGCATGGTGGTCTGGCATCCCCGCGGGGCGCTCTTGCGCTATCTCATCGAGGAATTCGAGCGCCAGGAGCATCTGAAACGCGGTTATCATCTGGTGGGTGGCCCCCAGATATTAAGGCGCGAGATGTGGGAGCGGTCGGGCCATTTCGACCACTACCGCGAGAACATGTATTTCACCGAGGTGGAGGGCAACGCCTACGGCATCAAGCCCATGAACTGCCTGGCCCACATGCTCATTTACAAGAGCAAGCTGCGCTCCTACCGCGACCTGCCTTTACGCTACTTCGAGCTGGGCCTGGTGCATCGCCATGAAAAATCCGGCGTGCTGCACGGACTCACCAGGGTACGGGCCTTCACCCAGGACGATGCCCACATCCTATGCCGGCCCGATCAAGTGGGCGATGAGATCCTGGGAGTGATGCAGTTCGTGACCGATGTGATGGGCATCTTCGGCTTTGATTACCACCTGGAGCTTTCCACCAGACCGGAAAAGTCCATCGGCACCGACGAGGACTGGGAGCGGGCCACCGAAGCTTTGACCGCATCCCTAGAGATTAGCGGCCGGGAATATGATATAAACGAAGGTGACGGAGCTTTTTACGGCCCCAAAATCGATGTAAAAATTAAAGACGCCTTGGGCCGCGAGTGGCAATGCGCCACCATCCAATGCGATTTCACCTTGCCCGAGCGCTTCGATCTCACCTATGTCTCGCCTGAGGGCAACCAAGAGCGGCCGGTGATGTTGCACCGGGTGATTTTGGGCTCCATAGAGCGTTTCATCGGTGTGCTGATCGAGCACTTCGCCGGGGCTTTCCCCGTGTGGCTGGCCCCCGAGCAGGTGCGGGTGCTCACCGTGACCGAGAGGGCCGATGAATGGGCCGGGGAGGTGCATGCACTTCTTCGCGCCGCCGGCATTCGGGCGGATGCTGATTTGCGTAATGAAAAGCTGGGCGCCAAGATCCGCGAGGCGCAGCTCATGAAAGTGCCGTATATGTTGATCCTGGGCGACAAAGAAGTCGAGGATCGCGTTGTTACGGCGAGATTGAGAAGCGGCAAGAACCTGGAGCCGATGAAGGTGGATGATTTCGCCGCCCAGGTGGCATCTGAATCCCAGCCGGGGCGCGGGTAAACCCTGGCTGATTTCCCTTTGGCTTTGGGACTGCAAGAAAACCGTTAAGAGGAGGAAAGGGCCATAGTCAAGCAGCAGCGTGTGAGGGTGAACGACCTCATCAGGGTGCCTTTGGTTCGCCTGATTGACTCAGTTGGAGAGCAGCTGGGTATTGTGTCCATAGATGACGCGCTCAGCAAAGCAGCTGAAGCCGGTATGGACTTGGTGGAGGTGGCTCCCAACAGCGACCCGCCGGTTTGCCGTATCATGGATTACGGCAAATACAAGTACCAGCAGGCCAAAAAGGCTCAGGAAGCCAAGAAGAAGCAATCGCAGACCCAGGTGAAGGAGATCAAGATGCGTCCCAAGATCGCGGACCATGATTTCTCCTTCAAGATGAAGAAGGTCCTGACTTTTTTGGAAGGCAAGGACCGAGTCAAGGTCACGGTGCAGTTCAGGGGCCGCGAGATCGCTTATTCTGAAAGCGGACGGGAGCTTTTGCGGCGCGTGGCTGAGGAAGTCCAGGAAATCGGCCAGGTGGAAGGCACGCCCAAGTTGGAAGGCCGCTTCATGATTATGATCCTGGCGCCAAAGTAGCGTCGGCCTTAAAAATATAATCATTCCCCCTTGCTAAACTCCCTGCGCAAGCCTGGAGGACGGCGGGCCTTTCTGGTAAGTTCCAAACTGGCAGGCTGCGCCCTTCTGTATGGGGGCTGATAATCGTTTCTTGTAAGGAGTATAGAAATGCCCAAGATCAAAACCAATCGGGCTGCGGCCAAGCGCTTCAGAAAAGCCGGTTCCGGCAAATTCAAGCGCAACAAGGCTTACGCCAGCCATCTTCTGGGCCACAAATCGCCCAAGCAAAAGCGCAACTTGCGCAAATCCTCCCTGGCTGATGCGACCAACCAGGGCGCCCTCAAGCGCCTGCTGCCTTACCTATAGGCCGCAGGCACGATTTAGGAGTATTTAGACATGCCAAGAGTAAAGCGTGGATTCAGGGCCCGGCGCCGCCGCAATAAAGTGCTGAAGCTGGCCAAGGGCTATGTGGGCGGCCGCCGGAAGCTTTTCCGCACCGCCACTGAAACTGTGGATCGCGCCCTTTCCTTTGCCTTCCGTGACCGCAAGGCCAAGAAACGCGACTTCCGCAAACTGTGGATCGTGCGCATCAATGCCGCGGCCCGCGAGCACGGCCTCAGCTACAGCCGATTTATCAGCGGCTTGAAGAAGGCTGAGGTGGCTTTGGACCGCAAGGTCCTGGCCGACATCGCAGTGAGCGACCCGGCAGGGTTCGCTGCTGTGGCGGAGATGGCCAAGGGAGCCTAAGGCGCCCGTTCCAGCACAAGAGGGTATATGAAACCCGAGGAGCTACAGGCGCTCAAGGAAAAGGCTCTCCAGGCCGTGGCCCAGCTGCCAGACCTCCAGGCCCTGAACGACCTCAAGACCAGACTGTTTGGCCGCAAGGGAGAACTGACCGTGCTCCTGCGCCAGACCGGCAGCCTCCCGCCCGAGGAGCGCCCTGCCTTTGGGCAGGCGGTCAACGCGCTCAAGGAGGAGGTGGCCGACGCCCTGGCCCAGGCCGAGGAGCGCCTGGATCAGGCCGCGGCTGCTAGGCCTGCGCGCGGCGCCGAGGACCTCACCCTGCCGGGGGTTCGCCCCCGCCGGGGGCGGCCGCACCCCATCACCCAGGCCGAGCGCCTCATCTTGGAAGTGTTCGTGAGCCTGGGCTTCGACGTGGTGGAAAGCCCGGAGGTGGAACTGGACTGGTATTGCTTTGAGGCGCTGAACATGCCTCCCGACCATCCGGCCCGGGACATGCAGGACACCTTCTATGTGGCCGACGACGTGGTGCTTAGGACCCACACCAGTCCCGTGCAGGTGCGCACCATGGAAAGCCAGCCGCCGCCGGTGCGCATAGTATGCCCGGGCAAGGCCTTCCGGCGCGATTCCGACGCCACCCACTCCCCCATGTTCCACCAGGTGGAAGGCCTGATGGTGGAGGAAGGCATCTCCTTTGCGGACCTGAAAGGGGTGCTCACCACCTTTGTGCACCAGGTGTTCGGCCAGGACGTGCCGCTTAGGTTCCGCCCCAGCTTCTTCCCCTTCACCGAGCCATCGGCCGAGGTGGACATCGGCTGCGTGGTCTGCAAGGGCAGCGGCTGCCGGGTGTGCAGCCACACCGGCTGGCTGGAAATCCTGGGCTCGGGCATGGTGGACCCCAACGTGTTCAAGGCCGTGGGCTACGACCCGGACAAGGTGACCGGCTTTGCCTTCGGCATGGGCATAGAACGGGTGGCCATGCTGCTTTGGGGCATTGACGACCTGCGCATGTTCTATGAAAACGACCTGCGCTTTTTGCGGCAATTTTAGTTTTTAATTGACCCGTCCCGATTGTGACAGGGGCCAAAGCCCTGCATAATGTTCCGAAAGGGGTGCCGGCGGGTAAAAAATCCTCCCGGCTTCCCCCTGCAAAAAAGGCTTGAACCATGCTCGTTCCGCTTAAATGGCTGGGTGAATTCGTTGACCACGGTTTGTCTCCCGAGGAGTTGGCCCATTTGCTCACCATGGCCGGCTTGGAGATCGACGCGGTGGAGCATCGATTTACCTGGGCGGGCAAGGTGGTAACGGCCAAGGTGTTGGAGGTGGAACCCCATCCCGACGCGGACAAGCTGCGTCTGGCCTTGGTGGACACCGGCTCCGGCCAGGAGAAGATCGTCTGCGGCGCGCCCAATCTTCACAAGGGCATGGTGGGCGCCTTGGCCGTGGTGGGGGCGGACCTGGGCGAGGGCATGGTGGTCAAAAAGGCCAAGATCCGCGGCGTGGAAAGCTCGGG
Source organism: uncultured Desulfarculaceae bacterium (assembly GCA_964507555.1). Lineage (GTDB taxonomy): Bacteria > Desulfobacterota > Desulfarculia > Desulfarculales > Desulfarculaceae > Desulfocarbo. The sequence continues at coordinate 1,781 of CAZDRW010000090.1, read as the reverse complement.
CATGCTCTGCTCGGAGCGGGAGCTGGGGCTTTCCGACGACCACTCCGGCATCATGGAGCTTGACCAGAATCTCCAACCCGGCCTGGATGTGATCCAGGCGCTTAACCTGGAAGACATCGTGCTGGAGGTGTCCATCACCCCTAACCGGGGCGATGCGCTTTCCATTTTGGGCATAGCCCGCGATGTGGCCGCGGCCACTGGCCGGGCGCTCACCATCCCGGCCATAGAGATTGATGAGCATGAGCCCCGCATCGAGGCCGATGCCGCCATCACCGTGGCCGACCCGGACGGCTGTCCCCGTTACGTTGGCCGCCTGGTGCGCGGGGTCAAGATCGGGCCCTCGCCGCTCTGGATGCGCGATCGTCTGCGCGCCTGCGGGGTGCGCCCCATCAGCAACGTGGTGGATGTCACCAACTACGTGCTCATGGAACGCGGCCAGCCCCTGCACGGCTTCGACTTCGCCCGCTTGGCCGGCGGGCGCATCCATGTGCGCGTGGCCGCTGAAGGCGAGCGCTTCACCACCCTGGACGGCCAGGAGCGCAAGCTGGAGGCCGGCATGCTGCTCATCTGCGACGGCGAAAAGCCGGTGGCCCTGGCCGGGGTTATGGGCGGTTTGAACAGCGAAATCGAAGACGATACCCAGGACGTGCTCATCGAGAGCGCCTTTTTCAACGCCTTAAACACCCGACGCACCAGCAAGCGCTTGGGGCTTTCCACCGAAGCCTCCTTCCGCTTTGAGCGTGGCATCGACCTGGAGGGCTGCGCCCTGGCGGCCGACCGGGCGGCAGAACTCTTGGCGATGCTGGCCGGCGGCAAGGTGGCGGCCGGCGCGCTGGACGTCTACCCAAAGCCCTACCAGCCGGTGCAGATACCCTTAAGCGTGAGCCGCACCGCAAAGTATCTGGGCCTGCCGCTCAGCCGGGAGCAGGTGGTGGAGCCCTTGCTGCGCCTGGGCATCAAGGTGGAAAGCACCGGCGACCCTGATCTAATCACCACCGAACCGCCCGCCGCGCGCACCGATTTGGAGCGGCCGGTGGATCTGACCGAGGAAGTGGCCAGGCTGGTGGGCTTTGACAACATCCCGGCCAAGCTCCCCTGGGCGCCGATAGCAGCCAAGCCCCGCGCCTGGAACCAGGTGGTGCGGGAGCGCAGCCGCGATCTCATGTGCGGCCTGGGTTTCGACGAGGCCATCAGCCTCTCCTTCGCCCATCCCAAATTCATGGAAAACCTGCGTCTGGCCGAGGGTGACCCCCGCCGGCTGGTGGTGAAACTTTTGAATCCCCTATCCGAGGATCAATCGGTTCTGCGCACCACCTTGCTGCCGGGCCTTTTGACCGCCTGCCGGCGCAACGTATCCTTTTCGGTGCCGGATGTGGCGCTCTTTGAGGTCGGCAAGGTGTTCTGGCACACCGAAGGCGCCAAGCTGCCCCAGGAGCCGGCCCGCCTGGGCGGCGTCCTGTGCGGTTTGGCCGCGCCGGTCAGCTGGTGGACCGGCGAGGAGAACGTGAGCCTGGCCCACGCCCGCGGCGCGGTGGAGTATGTGCTGAACGGCCTGGGGCTGAACGACCTGTCCTTTGCCGCGCCGGAAAAGACGCCGCCCTACTTCGAGCCCGGTACCTGCTGCCAGGTTCGGCAAGGCAAGCTGCTCATGGGCGAATTGGGCAAGGTGCACCCCAAGGTGGCGGCGGCTCATGACTTGGATGTGCCGGTCTACACCTTTGAGCTGGATTTCGACCGCATGGTGGAACTGGCGCCGGCTGGCAAGGCCTATACCCCCCTGC
>CAZDRW010000089.1:0-9887 GCA_964507555.1 uncultured Desulfarculaceae bacterium | reverse complement strand
AGCCTAGCGCGTTATCGCCGTTTCCCTTTGTCAGGGACTAAAAATCATGCCTTTGCGAGAGCAGGTAGAAGACAAGCTTAAAGAGGCCGTGGAACTCCACCGCAAGGTAGAGGAACGCTTGGCCGATCCCAAAGTTTTGGCTGATAACGAGGTTTATCAAAAGGCGGCCAAGGAGCATTCCGACCTAAGCCGCTTGGTGGATGCCTATCACCTGTTCACCGAGTTGGAGCGCCAACTGGAGGACAACCGCGAGCTAATGGAGGACGACGACCCAGAGATGGCGGAAATGGCGGCAGCCGAAGTGGCCATGGCCGAGGAACGCTTGCCCAAGTTGGAGCAGGAGATCGACTTCCTGCTCCTGCCCAAGGACCCTAACGATGAAAAGAACGTGATTTTGGAGGTGAGGGCGGGCACCGGCGGCGAGGAGGCAGCCCTGTTCGCGGCCGATCTTTTCCGCATGTATTCCCGTTTGGCCGAGCGTCAGGGGTGGCAGATCGAAATGATGTCCGAGCATGAGAGCGCCACCGGGGGCTTCAAAGAGGTCATAGCGCTGATCAAGGGCAGCGGCGCCTACTCCTGGTTGAAGTATGAATCCGGCGTGCACCGGGTGCAGCGCGTGCCCGAGACCGAAAACCAAGGCCGCATCCACACCTCGGCCGCCACGGTGGCTGTTTTGCCGGAAGCCGAGGAGGCGGAATTGGACATCAAGTCGGATGATCTGCGCATAGATGTTTTCCGTTCTTCGGGCCCAGGCGGCCAGCACGTGAACAAGACCGAATCGGCGGTTCGCATAACCCACCTGCCCACGGGCTTGGTGGTGTCCTGCCAGGATGAAAAAAGCCAGCACAAAAACAAGGCCAAGGCCATGAAGGTGCTCTCGGCCCGCCTCAAGGACCGCATGGACCAGGAGCGTCACGCAGAGGAGGCCCAGAACCGCAAGAATCAGGTAGGCTCCGGCGACCGCTCCGAGCGCATCCGCACCTACAACTTCCCCCAGGGGAGAGTTACCGATCATCGCATCGGGCTTACGCTCTATCAGTTGGATGGCATCATGGACGGCGATCTGGAGGATTTGGTGCCGCCTTTGGCCACCCACTTCCGTTCCTTGGCCCTGGAAGACGCGCTGTAGCCATGGGCGCAGGCCGTTTGGCATGTCTCTGTGTCTGAGCTGTGGACCATCCGCCGGCTCATTAGCTGGGCCTTTGAATACCTAGAGGGCCATGGCGTGGAGAGCCCCCGGCTTTCGGCCGAGCTTATGTTGGGCCGCGTGCTCAACCTTGAACGCCTGCAGCTGTATCTGCGGTTTGACCAACCCTTGACGCCGGAAGAGCTGGCTTCCTTCAAGGAACTGCTCATTCGCCGCCGGGATCTGGAGCCCATGGCCTATATCTTGGGCAGCCGCGAGTTCTATGGGCTGGAAATGCAGGTGGGCCCCGGAGTGCTGGTGCCCAGGCCCGAAAGCGAGCATCTGGTGGAGGAAGGCCTCAAGGCTCTGGAGGGGGTCGAAAACCCCCGCATTCTGGATTTATGCACCGGCAGCGGCTGCATCGCCCTGGCTTTGGCCCATGAAAGGCCCGATGCCCGGGTAACCGGGGTGGACATTTCAAAAGAAGCCCTGGCCTTTGCCCAGCGCAGCGCGGATAAGCTAGAATTGAGTCAGCGCGTGCGATGGCTGCTTGGCGAGCTGTACGACCCTGTGGCGGCGGCGGGGGGGTTCTTCCATCTCATCACCGCCAATCCTCCCTATGTGCGCGAGGACGAGTGGCAGGGCCTTTCTCCCGGGGTGCGCGGATACGAGCCGCGCCAGGCGCTTGTCGCCGGGCCTGACGGCCTGGAAATGGTTAGCCAAATCATCGCTGGCTCCCGCGCCTTTTTGCATCCCTTCGGGGTGTTGCTCATTGAAGTCGGTGCGGGGCAAGCAAAGGCGGCGCTAAAAATCGCATCCCGGACCGGTATCTTTGAGCGGGTGAGATCTGTAGAGGATTTGGCAGGCATAGAGCGGGTCGTGGTTTGTCAAAGGGGAGATTATGGATAAGCTGGTCATAACCGGCGGCAAGCCTCTGGTGGGCAGGGTAAAGGTCAGCGGAGCCAAAAACGCCACCTTGCCGCTCATGTGCGCCACCTTGCTGGCCGCGGGCCGCAGCCGTCTGCATAACGCGCCGGATTTGCGGGATGTGCGCACCATGGGCAAGCTCTTGGCGACCTTGGGCGCCAAGGTCGAACAAAAGGGTGACGATCTCACCATAGACACCGGCGCGGCCCGGGGCGGGGAAGCCCCCTATGAGCTGGTCAAAACCATGCGCGCCAGCGTGCTTTGCCTGGGGCCCTTGGTGGCCCGCCACGGCCGGGCCCGGGTCTCGCTGCCCGGCGGCTGCGCCATCGGCGCCCGCCCCATTGACCAGCACCTGAAGGGCCTGGACCTGATGGGCTGCAAACTGGACATAAGCGGCGGCTATGTGGAGGCCACTGCCAAGCGTCTGAGGGGCGCTGACATTTCTCTGGATCTGGTCACCGTCACCGGCACCGAAAACCTAATGATGGCCGCCTGCCTGGCCAAGGGCACCACCATCCTGCGCAACGCCGCCCGCGAACCCGAGGTGGTGGATCTGGCCAACGCGCTGAATGCCTCCGGCGCGCGCATCGAAGGAGCCGGCACCGCCACCGTGACCATTCATGGAGTCGATGGCTTGTCGCCTCTGGATCATCGGGTGATGCCTGACCGCATAGAGGCCGGCACCTATATGGTGGCCGCGGCCATAACCCGTGGCGAACTTACCATTGCCGAGGCCCCTTTGGAGCATCTCACCGCGGTGGTGGGCAAGCTCAAGGAGGCCGGGGTGCGCTTTCAGCCCACGCCCAAGGGCGTGATCGTATCCTCCCGCCGCGCGCCCAAGCCGGTCAGCGTCATCACCGGGCCCTACCCGGGCTTCCCCACCGACATGCAGGCCCAGATTATGGCGTTCATGTGCCTCTCCACCGGCAGCGCCACCATCCAGGAAACCATATTCGAGAACCGCTTCATGCACGTGGCCGAATTGAGGCGGCTGGGGGGCGATGTGGAGATCACCGGCTCCATTGCCGTGGTCAAGGGCAAGCGCAAGCTGTCCGGAGCGCCGGTCATGGCCACCGACCTGCGCGCCTCGGCCTGCCTGGTGCTGGCCGCTTTGGCTGCTCGCGGCGAAACCCATATCTCCCGGGTTTACCACCTGGACCGGGGATATGAGCGCATAGACCAGAAGCTCACCGCCGCCGGCGCAGAGGTGAGAAGAGAGAAGGAGTAAGAACCCTAAACGTCTTGTGGGAGGGAACTTTCTTGAAAAAAGTTGCCCTCCCGAACCAACCCCTAAAAAGAACTTTGTCCGGAAAACCCTTCTTTCAACAAAGGCGTTTCCCCGGTTACAATCCCTTCATGAATCTGCATCCCTTACTAATACCGGCGCTAGCTTACGTGTCGGGCGTGTTGGCTTGCCATTGGCTGGCCTTGCCTTGGTGGCCGCTACTTGCCGCAGCCGGCGCCGCGGGCGTGGGTCTGGCTGTCTGGGCCGCGCGCCGTCGCGAGCTGCCGGTGTGGGGTGTGGCTATCTTTTGCCTGCTATTGGGCGCGGGGCTGTTGGGCTGGCAAAGGTCGGGGGAGCTGCCCCCGGATCACGTGCGCCATTCGGTGGCCATGCAGCCCAAGGTGTTACTGGCCGACGTGGCAACAGCGCCGGAACGCACCCAGCACGGCTGGCGTATTTTGGTGGAGGCGCGCAAGGTGGCAGGCAAGCCGGTGCAAGGGTTGGTGCGCCTGAGCCTGGCCGAGCATTGGCCGCCTCCCAAGGTGGGCCAGCGCGTGGCGGCCTTGGTCCACCTCAAGCCGGTGACCAGCTTCGCCAATCCCGGCGGGTTTGATTACGCGGGCTATCTTGCAGAGCAGGGTATTTACGTCACCGCCTATGTGGGCAAAAGGGCGGGACTCAGGGTATTGGGAAAGGGCCGGATCGGTCTTTGGCGGCGATGGGTCGCGGGTCTGCGCGAGAGGGTTTCCTTAAACTTGGAGCGGCTTCCCTCCGGGCCGGGCCGGGGTCTGTTGCGGGCTTTGATCCTGGGGCAGCGCGGTGAGCTGGGCGGAGAAACGCGCGATGCCTTCGGCGCCACTGGCACGGCTCATCTGCTGGCCATCAGCGGCCTTCACATGGGGCTGGTGTGGGGCTTTTGCTTTTTGGTGTTGCGCTTGGCTTTGGCCGCTTGGCCAGCGTTCGCCTTGCGCTTCAGCGTGCTCAAGCTGGCCGCGGCCGGGGCCCTGATACCATGCGCAGGCTACGCACTGCTGGCCGGAGGCAGCACGCCCACCTTGCGCGCTTTCATCATGGCCTTGTGCCTGGTGGCGGCGCTCTTGGTCAACCGGCCTTACCGTCCGGCCGGAGGGTTGGCCTTGGCCGCTCTAGTAATCGGCATCATCTGGCCGGAAGCGCCGCTTACGCTGTCTTTTCAACTCTCCTTTGTGGCGGTGGCCTCCATCTTGTTGGCCGCCGGGCCTCTTATCGAACGTATAAGGGCCAGGCAGGGCAAGGCCAGGATTAGGGGGGCGATCTTGGGTTGGCTGGCGCTGAGCGCGGTGGTGGGGGCGGCGGTCTGGCCTCTCACGGTCCCCCATTTTCATCAACTGCCCCTGCTGAGCTTGCCGGCCAACGCGCTTTTAGTGCCTTTGGTTGGCTTGGTGGCTCTGCCTTTGGCTTTAGTGGGCACGGTATTGGCTTTCATCTGGCCAGGCGGAGGGGAGGTTTTGTGGTGGCTGGCCCTGGGACCGGCCTGGACGGCCACCTGGCTGGCAGAGACCATGGCCGCCATCCCCGGGGCGGTGCGCTATCTGGCCGGACCTGGTCCCTGGGCGATATTGCTCATATATGCCGCCGCACTGGTGGCCCTGGTCTTGCGGCGTCACTGGCGCTGGTTGGCCTTGGGACCCGGCTTGGCGGCGCTAATGCTCTGGGCAGGGCAGGGCGCGCCGCCGCCCGATGGCAAGCTAAGCGCCTGGGTGCTGGATGTGGGACAAGGATCGGCTGCGGTGCTGCGCTTGCCTCAAGGACAAGTGATGGTGGTCGATGGCGGAGGATGGCCGGGCAGCGGCTTTGATTTCGGCCAGAAAGTCATCGCGCCTTTTCTTTGGTCGCAGGGCTTTAACCGGGTGGAGGTAGTGGCTGCTTCCCATGCCCACCCGGACCATGTTGGAGGTTTGCCTTTTGTGGTGCGCTGGTTTAGGCCCAAGGAAATATGGACCAATGGCAGCGCCAGCCAGGCGCGCGATTTCCAGCGTTTATTGGCGGCTGCCCGGGATGAAGGTGTGCCAGTCAAGGGCCCAGGGTCTCTTCTTGGGGAAAAGCTGCTGCACGGGGCCATGGTCAGAGTGCTCTGGCCGAGGCAGGTTCCGGCTCCCGGGGACGAGGAGAACCATAGTTCGCTTTGGCTGGGATTTGGTTTGGGTAAGGCGTGGCTCTGGTTGCCGGGCGACAACGGCCCCCAAGTTGAACGCGAGCTTGCCGGATTGTTGCCCGCTGGCGGCTGGCAAGTGTTGGCAGCTCCCCACCATGGCGGAGTGGGGTCCTGCTCCAGGGAGTTGATGACCAGGCTCAAACCGGAAGCCGTGGTGTTTTCGGCGGGGTGCGGCAATTCATTCCGGATGCCGCGCCCTGGTGCAATGAGCCGGGTCCGTGCTTCGGGCGCCCGGCTTATGGGAACTGATCGCCAAGGCGCCATAAGTTTGTCAACCGATGGCGGCGCCTGGCTCATATCGCCATTTTTGCATCCTCCCCGGAAGTGTCCCAGCCGCTAACAATCTCACAAGCGCCATGGTTTTGCCGGTCAATGCCCTCTGGGCAGGCAGTTCTTTCCTCCGGCCCGGCCTCTTCAGGGTTATGAATAATTAATAGTCAGTGAAAAAAGGATGTTGCCCGTCATGACCGCGCTGGCATTGGACTTGCAAACTGGAGGCGCAAGACACAAAACATGGCCCACATCTGGAGCTGGTGATGGAAGCGAAGACCCAACCTAAAGCCAAAAAGTTCGAGCCGGAACTCTATTGCCTGCGTTGCCAGCTTATGGAGTGGGACGAAGACCAGAGATCCTGCACAAACTTCGAGAGCGGCGTGTGTCCCTTGGCAATTCGTAAGGTTCTGGCAGGGTTGTCTTATAATTGCCTGGTGGTGTAGGCGACGGAAGGAAGGAATGACCATGAGCTTGATACATCTTGTTTTGACCGGCTTGGCCTGCGTGGGCTTGATTTTGGCGGTAGTTATCGAGGTGCATCGAGGGCGGCAGGAAGACCGCTTGTGGAGGCGCATTCTTAGTCAGCAGGTTTTAGAGCCAGACCTCTATTAAAAAGACCGGCAGGCTGCAAAAAAATCATTCAGCGGGCGTGTCCGGCCTCATGGCCCAGACGGCCCGCGCAGCATCACGCCAAAGAATCTCAGCAAGCACAACCCGATGCCTATGCGTCCAAGGCCCTTTGGCTCCCAGGAGGCAAAGAGACTGCTATAGGGAGCCGGGCTTAGCGGGTAAGGCTGTCCACCAGGGCCAAGGTTCGTTTTTGGATGTCTTTAAGATCATCCAACTTACGCTCCAGATCGGCAACTTGGCTTTTAAGCATGTCTATATCCGCCTGGCACGCAGCCAGCCCCCCCGGCAGAGCTTCAGACGAGGCCGCAGGCGTCCGTCCCCCCAGGGCCTGACGGACCTGGCGCAAGCTTAGGCCCTCTTCCTTAAGCATGCGCTGCACGGCCAATAGACGTTCCACCGCCTGTTCCGTGAAAAGCCTGCGGCGGCCAGCCCCGCGTTTAACGTCCAGGAATTCTGAGAACTGCTGGTCGTAATAACGGATGGTGGAAGCGGGCAAGCCGGTTCTTTGGGCCACCTCCTTTATGCCAAAGAGCGAGGGATTGGATGCTTGGGAGTCACTCATGGGACCTCCTGGTGTGTACAAGTTTTTGTACCAAGGTGGTCAACCGCAAACCACCTGCAAAGAGACCGGCGAGGGGCGATGGTTGGGTGGCCGCTCTGTACGGGCCACAGCCTTCCTAGCTTTATAGCACCTCTGCTGCCATGCGGACAAGCAGTGGAGGGTATGATATATTGCTTTCGTTATGGCGCCAAAATCACCGCATCCTCGAAAATTGCTTCGTTGGGAGTGGTGGGTTTTATTGTTTTTAGTGGCCCTATGCCTTGTGCTGGCCGTGGCCGGCAGGGGCCGCAAGCAGGCGCGGGTTTATGACGGCTTTCTAAGGCGTGCGCCCCAAATACAAGAAGGCTTGGCAGCTTTCGCCCGGGACCACAACGGCCGCTTCCCTCCCGACGCCATGTTCACCAGGCGTCCTCAAGGCCTGGACGACCGGTACCTCGCCTGGTCGGATTCCTGGAACATCGACTATGACGTGCACCCCAACGGGGCTGGCGGCTGGTTTGTTTGCCTGGAGTTCGTGGGTCCTTATGGCGAGCCTGAATATTTTGCATTGTGCCTGGATCCTGAAACACGCAAAAAATTTGGCAGGGGCGAACCCATACCGGGCCGGGCCAACCGCATATGGCTGGTGCGCGAAGATGCGCCTATCATGCCCAGTAATCCGAATTGATCGGGATCGACCGTGAACCCAAACCGCTTGTCCCTGCGCCTCAATCTCTTGGGGCCATGGCTCAGGCGGCGATTCGGCGGCCGGGTGGTAAAGTTGCCTTTGGATGCCGGGTTGTCTTGCCCCAACCGCGACGGCAGCATCGGGGTGGGCGGCTGCGCTTTTTGTCCGCCCTCCGGCTCAGGGACCGGACTCGGCAAGGTGCCGCTGGATCAACAGATCCGGCAAGGTCTGGCCCGGCTGGCTAGCCAGGCCGCGAGACGCGGCCAAAAGCCGCCTCAGGCCTTGGCCTATTATCAAGCCTTTTCCAGCACCCATGCTCCCGCATCTAAGTTGAGCGAGCTCTTGGCTCCCGCCTTGGCCGCGCCGGTTTGCGGGCTGATTGTCTCCACCCGCCCTGATTGCCTGGATGGGCCGCGCTGGGAAGCGCTGGTGGAGGCGGCCAGGCAAAAGCCGCTGTGGTTGGAACTCGGCCTGCAAAGCGCCCACGACGACACCTTGACCGCCCTGGGGAGGGGTCATGACTTCGCTTGTTTTGCCAGTGCGGTTAAGCAGGCCAAGCAATTGGGCCTAAAAGTGGTGGCGCATGTTATCCTGGGGTTGCCTGGCGAGAGCATGGAGCAGGTGATGGTCACGGCCCAGGCCTTGGCCGAATTGGGGGTCTGGGGCGTAAAATTGCATCAGCTGATGGTGCTGGAGGGAGCGCGGTTGGCTGATGATTACTTGGCCGGACGCTTAAGCCTATGGAGCCGGGAGGACTGGGCGCGGGCGGCGGCTGATTTTCTGGCTAATTTGCCAAAGGAGATTTTGATCCACCGGCTGGCGGCCGATCCGGGCCGTGACCGGCTTATCGCTCCGGCCTGGGTGGCTGACAAGCAAGCCGCCCTGGAGGTACTGGCCGCCGAGTTGGAGCGACGCGATTTAAGGCAGGGGGACCTATGTCGGAAAAGCTGAAGGTGTACGTGGTGGAGTCCCGCTTGGGGCCTATCTATGGGGCCGAGTCCCAGCGAGGCTTGCTCTCGTTGGTGCTGCCCGCCCATGATCTGCGCCATTTTGGCGAGACCTTGGACCGGCGGGCTCCCGGGGTGGAGACCATGGCCGCCGAGCCGGAAGACACCGAAAGCGGCCGGCAACTCAAGGCCTATCTAAAGGGCGAGTTGAGGAAGCTCGATGCCCCTCTTGATTTAAGCGGGCTCAGCGATTTCTCCCAGGCGGTGTTACTGGAGCTCACCCGCATTCCCTATGGCCGTACCAAGAGCTATGGTCAAGTCGCGGCGGCGGTGGGACGGCCCCAGGCCGCCCGGGCGGTGGGACGGGCGGTGGGCGCCAATCCGGTGCCCATCTTCGCACCTTGCCACCGGGTGGTGGGGGCCGACGGCTCGCTCACCGGTTTTGGCTCCGGGCTGCCCACCAAACGCATGCTTTTGGATCTGGAGCGACTGGGACGGCCTCTTTTTGAATGAAAAATCCAGACACCAATTAGCGCTCCCTTAATGATTTTGGCGAACAGCGGCGAAGAAGGAGCCAAATGCCATTGGTAAGTTTCCCTTTTGGACCACATGCGGACCTAGTGCTGCAAAGGCGCTACTTGGCGCGCGATGAAAGCAATCGCGTGCTGGAGACACCTGCTCAGATGCTGGAAAGGGTGGCCGGGGCCGTGGCAACGGCCGAGGAGCGGCATGGCCAAGACGCCAAGGATTGGGCTTTACGCTTCTTGGGTCTAATGGCCGAGGGACTTTTTTTACCCAATTCGCCCACCTTGATGAATGCGGGCCGCCCCTTGGGCCAATTATCAGCCTGCTTCGTGCTTCCGGTGGAGGACTCCCTGGACAGTATCTTTGACGCAGTAAAGAACACCGCCCTAATCCACAAATCGGGCGGCGGAACCGGCTTCTCCTTTTCTCATCTGCGTCCGGCCGGCGATGTAGTGGCCTCCACCGGAGGTGTCAGCTCGGGACCGGTCAGCTTCATGCAGGTTTTCGACGTAGCCACCGAGGCCATAAAACAAGGCGGCACCCGGCGCGGCGCCAACATGGGAATGCTGACAGTGGGCCATCCGGATATTGAACTATTCGTGTGCGCCAAGGAGAAACCGGGCCAGCTCTCCAACTTCAATCTTTCGGTGATGGTGAACCGCGATTTTTTAGAGGCGGTTGCCAAGGGCGGCGGATGGCCCCTGCAAAACCCGCGCAGCGGTGAGACCGTGCGCACGGTTGAGGCTGGCGGGTTATGGGAACTGATCGTGCGCCAAGCGGCCGGGGCCGCGGGACTCGGTCCGCCGGTTAC
>CAZDRW010000088.1:1952-9889 GCA_964507555.1 uncultured Desulfarculaceae bacterium | reverse complement strand
CTCGCTCACGGTTAACGGCGGCACCTTCCAGCTTGGCGCGGCTGATCTTTTGCCTGACACGCTGACCTTGACCTTGGGCGCAAGCGGCACCTTCTCCTTAAATAACTTCGCCGAGACCATCGGCAACTTTTCCGGCTCTGGCACCATGAGCTTAGGAACCGGCACCCTCACCTTTGGCGACGCAACCAGCACTTCCTTCAATGGAAACGTCACTTCCACAGGATTCGGCGGCGCCACCATCAACAAGCAGGGCAGCGGTTCCTTCACCTTGGCCGCGGGCACCACCATCAACACGGCTTGGGCAGTGCTAAACCTTAACGCCGGCACTTTTGTAATGGACGGAAACTGGGCGCTTATCTCCGTTGACGTGAACAACGGAGCCACCTTGGCTGGCAGTGGCATGATCGGATTTGGCGGCGCGTGGATCCATGCCGGGGGGACCATATCACCGGGCAGCAGTCCGGGGCGGCTGGGCATTCAAGACGGACTGGCCATGGATGCGGGATCCACCTTGAATATCGAGCTGAACGGAACCACGCCCATCACCGAGCACGACCAGGTGTTGGTGGAAGCTGGCATCGATCTTCCCGGCAATCTCAACCTGTCTGTGGGTTACGCGCCCAGCCCGGGAGACACCTATACGATCATAGACAACACCATGGGCGCGCCCGCCATGAACCCGTTTGCCGGCCTGCCTCAAGGCGGCGTGATCAGCGCCGGCGGCTACTCTTTCCGGATCAATTATATGGGCGGCAACGGCAACGACGTGGTGCTCACGGTGATAGACACCAGCGGCGGCACCACGCCGGAGCCCACCCCCGAACCCACGCCCGGTGTTGACCCGCCGTCCGCTCCCACCCTAAGCCCGGACTCCAGCCCCAGCCCCACCGGCTCCCTGGGCGGTCCGGCGCTCTCCTGGCCCCACGTGGCGGGCTCCAATTTCTACCGGGTGTACCGGGCCAATTGCCCCACCTGCGCCAAGACCCAGGTGGGCCGGGTGCCGGATACCAGCTTCATTGATGAAAGCGCCCTGGCGGGCCAGGTCTATTACTACTGGGTCAAGGCTGAAAACGGCGGCGGGCTCTCGGATTACTCTGACTGGCTGGCGGCCTGGCGCTATGAGCAGAACCCGGGCCGGGCAGGGGACTTCAACGGCGACGGCATCATGGACCTTTTGTGGTGGGACCCGGCCACGGGCCAGCTCAGCATCTGGTACATGAGCGGCGGCGGGGTGCAGTCGGTGGGCTCGCCGGGCGAGGGGATGGATATCGGCCAGTGGCTTCTGGTCAACACCGGCGATTTCAATGGCGACGGCGTGTGGGATCTTCTGTGGTGGAATCCCGAGAGCGGCTTGGCCCAGGTCTGGTATATGGCGGCCGCGGCCAGCGCGGCCTCGGGCGGCATGGGCATCCAGGACATTAGCGATGCGGGCGACATCACCGGCAACGTGACGCTCTCCTATCCCGGCGATCTCAACGGCGACGGCCGCGCTGATCTGGTCTGGCGCGATTACGCGACTGGCCAGGTGACGATCTGGCTCATGGGCGAGGACGGCAAGCCCAGCCTTAACGGACCGCCCACCTTGGCCGAGGGTATGACCGAAGGCGGCAAGCCGGGAACCACGGGCTCGCTGGATTGGAACATACGCGGTCTTTACGACATGAACGCGGACGGCAAGGCGGATGTGATCTGGCAGCATGCCTCCAACGGCCGGGTGGTGGTGTGGCTCATGGACGGGGTTCAGCAGGTAGGCTTCAGCGAGTATCAGCGCGAGTCCCCGGACAACTGGCGCATCGTGGGCTTGGGCGATCTCAACGCGGACGGCCGGGGCGATATGGTCTGGCGCAACGACGTGAGCGGCGAAGTGCAGGCCTGGCTCATGGTATCGGGCGAACCAGGCTATGAAGCGCAGAACATGACCGTGAGCGCGGATGCGCCCGCGGCCTGGCGCCTCAACGCCACCGGTGATTTCTGCGGCGACGGCTGCGCTGACATCTATTGCAAGAGCCAGCCGGAGGGCGAAAAGCGCATCGTTACCCTGGATGGCCAGTCCTTCACTCCCAGCGCGCCCTAGAGTCATACTGGGTTTGGCCCCGCTTTTATAGAGCCTGCTATATTAGACTGCATGGCAGTCACCCTTTATGGAGTTTTTAAATGCTGCGCCGCCCTACTATCCTTCTTTTGCTGGCCCTGGCCCTTTGTCTGGTCAGCCCTTTTACCGCCCTGGCCGAGAGCCAGGTTTATATTCATTACATTGTGGTGCCCATACCCAGCCAGGATGGAATCACCGATGAAATCGCCGCGTTCCGCGCCAAGCTGATCGAACTGGCCGGCGGCTACACCGAGATGGGCCTGGTTAACGGCGGCTCACTCCATGACGATGGCAGTATCGAGACGGCGCGCAACTTCGCCTACATGGTAGCGGCTTCGCGCAACATCACCGCCGATCTGGAGGAATACGTGCCCCTGCACTTCCCCACCAGCAAGCCCTTTGTCCTGGTGTGGACGGGAACTGTGAACTTCTAGAGGTATTTCATGGGCCGGTTTTTTGGCATGCCATTAAAAAGGCTGGGCCTGGGCCTGCTCTTGGCCTTTCTCCTGGCCATGACCGCGGGCTGCGCGTCCCAGGAATTTCTGGGCGAAAACCCGGCCCGGGTGCGGGTGCTGATCCATGGTCAAGCCGCATCCATACCAATTCCGGAAACCGCCTATAACCGGAGCCCGGTACATTGGGACTGGGGGTTCTATTTGATCGGCGAGGGCGGCAAGCTGCGCAAGCTGCGCGAGGTTAAAGGCCAACGCACCACGGCGCTGCAAGGCAATGCGCTGGAGGCCTCCGGCGAGTTCCTGGTGCCGGCCGGCCAGCATAAAACGCGGCTCTTGGTGGAAGCCTATCAGTACTACTACATCGGCATGTGGCCCTCGCCGCAAAGCCTTGTCTTTTTCCAGCGCGACTTTCGCCTTGATTTGGGGCCGGGCCAAACCGGCGAGATCAAGGCGCGGGTCGGCGCTACGCCTACCACCCAATAAAAAACCGCCGCCGTCCAGGCGGGCGGCAGCGGTCATCTTCACCAGCAGCGGTTAATTTCGGGTTAGGTCACTTGGCCAACGGTTTTAGATTGGCGTGGGCCAAAAGCTGCCAGGTGGTCTTGGTGTAGGAAAACACGGTAAGCCGAGGAGCCGGCTGTTTGTTGGTGCGCTTGCCGTCGATGGTTTCGGCCACGGATACGGTGTAGCTGACCACCACGATCTTGCCTTGGCGGGTGGTCTTGAAACCGGCCAGCTTATACTCGCCCAGATTCAGCTTTTTAAAAAGAGCCATCTCCTGGGCGCGGTCGCGGGCGCCGTCGGCATGGGCCGACTGGAAGCAGGGCGCCATATGCTTTTCCAAGGACTTCCAATCCTTGGCTGCCAACAGTCCGAAGAACTCGTTCGCCAGGGTCTGGCCCAAGGCTTGATCGTCGGCCGCCGCGGGCAAAGCCAGGCAAAGAACCAGGCAAATACAGGCCAAAACCAGAAGCAGTTTTTTCACGGAAACCCTCCCCTAATGTGCAGATGTAAGAATTCGGTATCCACTGCTTCATGATAGTCGGTGACGCTGCCAAAGGACAAGGCCGATAAAGGCCGTCGCTTATGGCGCGGGAAAGGAAGCGTCGGGGCAAACGCAATCTGGCGCTACTTATTCAGCACCTTTTTGCGCAGCTCGCGTTTCAAGATCTTGCCGGCCGGGCTAGTGGGCAGGCTCTGGAGTGCCACGAACTCCTTGGGCACCTTGAAGGGGGCCAGACGCTTACGGCAAAAGGCCTTCAAGGCAGCCTGGTCCAATTCAGCGCCTGTTTTTAGCACCAGAAAGGCGGTGACGCGTTCGCCGTACTCGGCGTCGGGCAGCCCGATCACCGCGCATTCTGTGATCTCGCGACGCTCATAAAGCACTTCTTCCACCTCGCGGGGATAAACATTCTCGCCGCCGGTGATTATGAGGTCCTTGAGCCGGTCCACGATAAAGAGATAGCCCTCATCATCCAGATATCCCACATCGCCCGAATGCAGCCAGCCTTCCCGGACCGTTTCGGCCGTGGCCTGGGGATTGTCCAGATAGCCCTGCATCACGTTGCGGCCGCGGATGCATATCTCGCCCTCCCGGCCCGCGGGCATTGGGTTCCCCTGCTGGTCCTGAATGGTCACCTCGCTGGTGCCGGCCGCGGTGCCCACCGAGCCCACCTTGTGCTTGTAAAAATGGTTGTAGGTGACCAAGGAAGCGGTCTCGGTCATGCCGTAGGATTCGTGTATGTCCAGCCCCGTGGTCTGCCGCCACTGGTTCACCACCTCCCGCGCCATGCTGGCGGCGGCGCTGAAGCAATAGCGCACCGTTGAGAGGCGGCTCTTTAGCTCCGGCACCTGCAGGAGCCGCACGTATATCGTGGGCACGCCGTATAGCTTGGTTACCTGGCTTTCCTGGATAGCTTGCAGCACGCCTTCCAAATCGAAGCCGGGCAAGAGGATCAGCCCTCCGCCGGAATGGATGGTGGCGTTCATGATGTGCATCTGGCCGAACACGTGGTTGAAGGGGAGAAAACATAAAGCCCGGTCCTCCGGGGTGGAGCGCTCGTAACGGGCCACGCCTTGCACCGCGGTCTGCACGTTCTCGTGGCTTAAGAGCACGCCCTTGGGAACCCCGGTGGTGCCGCCGGTGTAGAGCACGCAGGCAGTGTCATCCCTGTTGCGCTCCATGGCGCTGAGGGGAGCACGGTTTTCAGCGGCCAGCCTAGCGAAATCCAGGTCGCCGCCCGGGCAGATGATGTGCTCCAGGCCGGTTTCCTTTTGCCCGGCCCTTAAATCATCCAAGCGCGCGGCCACGGTGAAAAGCACCCTGGGCCGGCTGTGGGCCAAAAGCAGGTTCAGCTCGCGGGTGCTTAATAGATGCGACAGCGTCACCGCCACCGCCCCGGCCTTGAGGGCGCCGAAATAGACAGCCAGCCACTGCACCGAGTTGGGCGCGCAGAGCGCCACCTTGTCGCCGGGCTTTACCCCCAGATCAACCAGACCCGCCCCGGCCAGCCCGGCCAGGTGGTTCAGCTCGGCATAGGTGTAATCGGTCCCAGCGTCTTTGACCGCCAAACCAGTGCCCAGGAAGAGGGCCGCCTTTTCCAGATTGCGCGCCAGGTTCATATTCACGCCTTCCAATCAATCAAAGCTTGGATCTTAAGAAGGATCCGCCTATTTCATTTGCGAGGGGATAAAGGTGGCCAACTCGGGAAAAACAATAAGCAAGGCGATGGCCAAAACCGCCGCGCCCATGAAAGGCCAGATACCCTTGAAAATGGTGTTCATGGGAGTTCCACCCGCCACCCCGCTGATCACGAATACGTTTAAGCCCACCGGGGGGGTGATGAGCCCGATCTCCAGCACCATGACCATGATAACCCCATACCAGATGGGATCAAAGCCCAGAGCCTTGACCACGGGGAACAGGATGGGGGTGGTGAGGATCATGATAGCGAAGCAATCCATCACGCAGCCCAGGGCCACATACAAGAGGAGGATGCCCACCAGGATCAAGTGGCGCGGCCAGGGCAGGCCGCCCAAGATATCGGCCAGGTGCATGGGTAGTTGGGTCACCGCCAAAAAGCGCGAGAACAGCTCGGCCCCGATGATGATGAGGAAAATCATGGCCGTGGTCTTGCCCGTGGAAAGAAGGCAATCCAGCACGGTGCGGGGCGTGAGCTGCCTTTTCAGAAGCGCGATGACAAAGGCACCGAAAGCCCCCACCCCGGCGGCCTCGGTGGGGGTGAACACGCCCAAATAGATGCCGCCGATCACCACCAGGCAGAGGAGAAGCATGCCCCACACGCTGGAAAGCGCCCGGAACCTGGCGCCCATGGCATAGCGGGGGCCTGACGGCCCAAGTTCGGGTTTCAGCCGGCATTGCAAATACACGGTGGCGATGAAAAGGGCCGACAACAGCACGCCCGGGATGATGCCGGCCATGAAAAGCTTGCCGATGGATTCTTCAATGATGATGCCGTAGATCACGAACCCGATGCTGGGCGGGATCAGGATGCCCAGGGTGCCGCCGGCTGCCACGCTGCCCGAGGCCAGGCTGGGGTCGTAGCCGAACTTCTGCATCTCCGGCAGCGCCACCGTGCCCATGGTGGCGGCGGTGGCCAAGGAGGAGCCGCTGATGGAGGAGAACCCGGCGCAGCCCACAATGGTGGCCATGGCCAAGCCGCCGGGGCGGTGGCCCAGCCAGGTGTGCACGGCCTGGTAGATCTCGCGGCTGATGCCCGAGACAAAGGCGAACTGACCCATGAGCACGAAAAGGGGGATCACGCAGAGCATGTAGGAGGCGCCCGAGGAATAAGGCGTCAGCCCCAGCACCGCCAGGCTGGCGTCCAGGCCCACCACCTGGGCGTAGCCCGCGAACCCCACCAGGGCCAGAGCCAGGCCGATGTTCATGCCCATGGCCAGGAGAACAAACAGAAACACGATGCCGGCGAACCCCAAGGTTTCAGGGGACATGGCTAGTTTTCCTCCCGGCGGGAACTGAACATCTCCCGCGCCAGTTCCCAGCACATGGCCCCGCAGCCCAGCGCCACCAAAAGCACGAAGGGCGCCACCGGGATGTGCAGGGTGCCGGAATACTCTTTCATGCGCCAAAGCTCTAAGGCGCGTTCCAGGGTCTGCCAGGTGATGAGCCCCAGGATGAACAAGGCGGCCAGGCGGTTTAGGATGTCAACCGCGCGGCGGGAGCGCAGCGGCAGGCTGCCCTTCACCAGATCCACCGCAACATGACCTTTTTCCTGCTGGGTGATCCCCAAAAAGCAAAACACCACGGTTACCACCATGAACTCGGTGATCTCCAAGGCGCCCAGGATGGGAGAGTTGAAAAGGTAGCGGCAGGCAACGTCGACGGTGGTGAGCAGCATCATGAGAAACAGCACCGCCGCACCCAGGTAGCCCAGATACTTGCTCGGCTTGTCTAGCTTGGACATGGCTCTTTCTGCTTATGGAAAAAGTCAGCCAAGCGGGTCCGCCATCGGGTTGGAGACCGGTTGCGTAAGGGAGGTGCCAAGGCAGTAAAGCCCGGGAATCACGATGCGCTGGCAACAACCGGTTGAAAGGCTTGGCGGACCCGCTTGGTTTGATTATTTTCGTAGCGGGTCTAATACCTCGCCGCTTGTGGCGGCCGGTATGGGTTCCCGCCAATACCCCGCTCTTTGGTCAGGGCGATTCATTTGGCCTTGCGGTGGCCCAAGAGGTTCATGGCCTCGGCCAGCACCGCCTTGCCAGGCAGTCCCTTGGCCTCCATGTCTGAAGCCCACTTGTCCCACACCGCCTGGGATTCGGTCTTCCACATCACCAGCTCTTCGACGGGAAGCGTGTTCGCTTTCATGCCCTTTTTAACCGCGATCTCCTTGGCCTTGATCTCGGCCACGTCAAAGGCCTTGCCCGCCTTTTGCGACATGACCAGCCCGCTGTTGGCATCGATGGCCTTTTTCACCGCCTCGGGCAGGGAGTCGAACTTCTTCTTATTCATCACGATGGCCATGTTCAGGGAATACAGGGTCACCTCGGCGGCGTAGTGGGTGACGCCCTCCTGCTTGAAGGCCACCAGGCCCTCATAAGAGATGGTGGTGCCGTCGATCACCCCGCGCTCTAGGGCCGGGTAGACCTCGGGCACCGGCATGAACACCGGCACCGCGCCCACCACCTTGAGCGCGCCGTTGGCAAAGGGATTGGTGCAGCGCATCTTGAGGCCCTTCATGTCGCCCAGGGTCTTGATCTGCTTTTTGGTGGTGAAGATGTGGGCCGGGCCGTGCTGGAAGAGCCAGAGCACCTTTACGTCCTTGAACTCGTCTTGCAGGTATTTCTCATATATCTTCCACAGGGCGGCGCTGGTCTGCTCGGCCGTGGTGAACATGAACGGCAGCTCGAAT
>CAZDRW010000088.1:0-1942 GCA_964507555.1 uncultured Desulfarculaceae bacterium | reverse complement strand
TCAGGCGGAAACGCCCCGGCGAATAGGCCAGGATGGGGAAAGACAGGTCGGCGATGCCCTTGGCCGCCATGTCGTAGTGCTCGGGCGGCTTGCCCAGGGCGCCGGCCGCGAAGATGGTGACCTTGAAATCAACGCCCGAAGCCTTGGCAATGGCCTTGGCCCATGGTTCGATGACTTCCTTGTGCTGCACATGGTTGGGGGCCATGAAAGAGGCCAGCTTGAGATTGACTTCCGCGGCCGAGGCGGTTAAAGCAAACACTGCAATAATCGCCGCGGTGACTAGGAACAGCAAAAACTTGCGCATGACACATCCCTCCTAAAGTGAGTCGACCACCTAGCGCCGCCTCGGGGCCAAAAGACGCCTCTTGGCCAGCGGTTGCTTGGCGCGGGCCGCGCCTATCGCAGCCCATTTGTCCTATTTGCGAGTTTTGGCCGCGCCAAGCCCCATGATCGCCCTGCTGTAAGGCGGCCCAACTCGGAAAGCCATGGTTTTAGCGGACTTGCTTAAGGTGCCGGTCATGCTGAAGTTGCCAAGACAGCCCGCTTTGCTCTCAACAAAGCTTGCGTAAACACTTTAAGGCCAGAGGCTTGCGCCCGCGACCTACTGATAAATGCCGCAAATCCTGGGTAAATGCATTATGGTCTTGCATCGGATATTACTATGGTCCTACATTAATCCAACAGAAAAGCGTATGTCAAACAGTTTTTTCATCCCGCTTGCAATGCCCTTGGCTTTAATCTATGAATGGTGAGGGAGCAGATATGGCCGGCTTTAAGCCCATCAAGCAAATAAGGGCCTCGGAAGAGGTTCTGGCCCAGCTCAAGGAAGCCATCTTAAGGGGCCGCTTCAAGGCGGGTGACAAGCTTCCCTCGGAGCGCGAGCTGACCGAGCAGTTCCAGGTGAGCCGGGGAGTGGTGCGCGAGGCCATCCGGGTCTTGGAGATGACCGGCTTTGTCACCATGCGCCAAGGCCCCGCTGGCGGCGCCTATGTGACCGACATCAACTTCGACAACTTGAGCAACGGCTTTTTGGACCTGTACCTGGGCAACAAGCTCAGTATCCCCGAGCTTAACCAGGTGCGCCTGCATCTGGAGCCCGAGGTCGCCCGCCTGGCCGCCCTGAACATCACCCCGGAATACGCCGCGCGCCTGGAAGGCGCCCTGGCCGCCGAACGCCAACCCTCGGTGGATTATGACGAGCGCATGCAACGCATGACCGAGGTGCATTACCTCCTGGCCGAGATGTGCGGCAACTATTTATTCGAGGCCATCGTCAACGCCATCATCAAGCTCACCCACCAGATCGTGGACGCGGTCAAGCCCGAGGACCACAACTCCCTGCACGGCGCGGGCGAGCACGACCAGGTGGCCCGGGCCGTGCTGGCCGGCGACGCCGAGGGGGCGGCAAAAGCCATGACCGCGCATCTGGAGAAGTTCTGCAAAGAGCTGATCCGCATGGACCAGGTCTACAAGGGACTGATGCGCTATTGAGAATTGGGAGAAAATGAAGCGCGCGGCGTTAGGCGGGGCCGAGTTCATGAACCTGGCCGCGGCAATTTGCACCATCGACGGAGTGACGCTGGAACCTAGGCGGGAAGACAATCCCCTGGAAGGCCTGCCCATCATATAAAGCGTAACCGCGCATCGACATAGAAAAGCGGCCCGCGCCTTTTGGCACGGGCCGTTTTTCTATTTACTTGGCTATTAAGCTGCTTGCTGGCTGAGAACGCCAGCCCCTCTCAGCTTCTCTTGACCAGCCAACCGGCCGCCCTGGCAACCAGCCTCTTAATTGGTCCGGGTCGTTATAAAGCTTCGTCAATATCCGTGATGGTAAAGGTGAAGCTGGCGGTTGGATCACAGGTGAAAGTGCCCCGCCAATCATTGAAAGCCCATGAATAGACCCTGGTGGAGTAGTTGTCCACATTCAGCACATAGGGTTGGG
>CAZDRW010000087.1:0-9909 GCA_964507555.1 uncultured Desulfarculaceae bacterium | reverse complement strand
GATTATAGAGGTCCTCCGCGCTCTGGGTCTTGGCCGGCGCGCGCTTGGCCGCGGGCGCGGCCGGGGCCCTGCCCCCGTCCCCGGTTTTGATATTCAAATGCCGCTCCAGGCGTTCCAGCCTTTTGGCCAGTTCGTCGGCCTCGGCCTTCTGGGCCATGGAGGCCTGGGGGGCCTGACCCAGGCTGTGGGCATTCTCCTCCACCCGGCCCCGCAGATCGGCGATTTCCTGGCGCAGGGTCATGATCTCGGCCTGCAACTCGGCCTGGGGCTTGCGGGAGGTTTCCTGCTGTTTTTCCAGCCGGTCGATCTTCTGCCGGTTGTAATAGACCTGGCTTTGCAGAGCGTTGAACTGCTCGGGCTCCACGCTGGCGCAGCCGCCCGCGGCCGCCGCCAACACCAAAACCATGAGCCAGCGCAATTTAATAGGCATGAATCACTTGCCTCCCCGTGAGTGGTTGGTCAACCGGCGCACCCGAAAAGGCGGGGTGAACGCGTCTTAAGGGCGCGCCGGCTAGGCTTTACTTTATGACAAAGTGCGCCCGGCGGTTGGCCGCGTAGGCCTCTTCGCTGGTGCCCATGACCAAGGGCCGTTCCTCGCCGTAGCTCACCGTCTCCAGGCGGTTCCCGCCAATGCCCATGGCCTCCAGATAGGCGGCCGCCGCCTTGGCGCGCTTTTCGCCCAGGGCCATGTTGTAGGCGTTGGAGCCGCGCTCGTCGCAGTGACCCTCCACGATGACCATGAGGCCGGGAGCCTTCTGCATGTACGCGGCTTTTTCGTTGAGGATCTGCTTGGCCTCGGCCGAAAGATCATAGCGGTCGTAGTCGAAATGGACATCCTGGTTGACGAACACTTCCCTGAGCTGGGAAGAGCGGGCCTGCTGCTCCTGCAGCTGGGCCTCACGCAAACGGCGCTGGCGTTCCGCCTCCACGCGCGCCTGCTCCTCGGCGCTTAGCTGACCGCCCGGCGCCGCCACCTGCTCTTTACCACAGCCCGCGGCCAGCCCCAAGGACATGACCAAAACCGCCATGGCAAACCATAATAGATACCTTTTCACTGTCGCCTCCTCGCGCATTTTGTTTTTCGTTAAAGCGGGCGCCGAGACGTTTTTTAGACGCCACCCGCTCCTATCCTTCAGTAATCCATTCCTTCATCAATCCAGCGGACGGCTCACCCCCCGCGGAGACCAGGCCGGATCGGTTTGCTCGCCGGGCAGGCTGGTCAAGCGCGATATAGACTGTCCGTTGGAGGTCATCACGTAAATCTGATAGCGCCCGGTCTGGCGGCCGGCGTAGGCGATGAGCCTGCCGTCCGGCGACCAGCTGGGATCTTCCTTGGCTCCGTAGCCGCCGGTCAAGACCTGGGCCCCGGAGCCGTCCGGTTTAATGGTGCATATCTGGAATATGCCGTCTATTTCGGCCTGGAAGGCGATGCGGTCGCCGCGGGGCGACCAGTCCGGCGCGGCGCAGTATTTGAAGCCGAAGGTGAGCCTTCTCTGCTGGCCCGAGGCCAGGTCCATCACGTAGATCTGCGGCGAGCCGCCCCGATCGGAAACGTAAGCCATCTGTTTCCCGTTGGGGCTGAAGGCCGGCGCCACGTCGATGCCCCAGCCGTTGGTCAAGTGCTTGAGAATATGGCCGGCGATGTCCACCAGGAAGATGTTGGTGCGGCCGGTGTGGCTCATGCTGACCGCCAGATTAGTGCTGTTCGGCTGGAAAACCGGGGTCAGGTTGACGCCGGGCTTGTTGATCACGAGCTTGCCGCTGCCCCCGGCCAGGGCCTGCACGAAGATGGCGGGGCGCCGATTCAGATAGGAGCTGTAGGCCAAGAGTTTGCCGTCGGACGACCAGGCGGGGTAGAGCGTGATATCGCCGCGGGAGGTGATCTTTTTCAGCGAGGCGCCGTCAAAGCTCATCAAATAGATTTCCTTGATGGCGCCCTTTTCGGCCTGGCGCGAGCCCACGAAGGCGATCTGGGTGCTGAACACCGAGCGCTCGCCGGTGATGGCCAGCATCACCTCGTCGGCGAAGCGGTACATCATCATGGGCAGGTCCCCGCGCACCCCGTCGTAGCGCCGCCCGGTGAGGAGCCGCTTATCCACCACGTCGTAGAGCCGGCACTCCATGGTGAGATTGTCGCCGTTTACCTGGTAGGAGCAGGCGATCAAGAGCTCGGCCCCCACCTTGGACCACTTGGCGTAGTTCACCTTGCCCGGCTCGGGTGCGCCGATAAAGCTCTTGGGATTCAGGATGTCGAAAAGGCCGGTGAAGGAAAGCGCCTTGGTTAAAAGAGCGGCGCCGTCTGCGCCTACCGGGTCTTGGGGCGAGCCGGCTAGGGGCTGGAACTCGGGGATGGCCAGAGGCAACCGCCGCGAGAAGGGCTGGGTCACGTCGATGTAGACCCTGGCCGCGGCCAGGCCGCTGAACTGGCAAAAGACCACGAGGGCCACGATTATTATCAAGATGCTGCGTCGGCTGCCTGGCATGATTTCCTCGTTAACCTGTTATGTCCTCGGGTCGGAAGCGGAAACCCACTTCGTGCACCCGCTCCCGGTTTTCCCGTGGGAGTGGCGGAAAGGGCGCGGCGCGCTCCACCGCTCTTAAGGCTGAAGCGTCCAGGCGGCTGTTGCCCGAGCTTTTCTCCAGCCAGGCCCTTTCCAGATGGCCGTCCCGCCGGATGCGGATCACGATGATCGCCTCCAAGCCCTTGAGCTTGCTGCCCGCGTTCTCCGGCAAAACCCAGTTCCGGTGCACCTGGGCCTTTAAATTGGTGTAATAGAGCTGAAAGGCCGCGCTTAACTGGGAGCCGCCGCCCGCCGCTCCGCCACCGCCGCTACGGGCCTGCACCCGGCTTTCCAGGCGGCTGATGGCGCTTTCCATGGCCCGCTCCTCGGCCACCTTTTTCTGGAGACGCTTGATGCGCTTATCCAGTTCCTTGGCCTGGTCAACCTGGGGCTCGGTCTTCTTGCGTGCCAATCGCTTGGGCTTTTCCGCCTCCTTCTTGGTGGCGATGGCTTCCTTCTTGGGCTGGGGCTTGGGCGCCGGCTTGGGTTTGGCCACCGGTTTGGCCACCGGTTTAGCCACCGGCTTGGCCGCAGGCTTGGCCGCCGGAGGGGCCGGCGGCGCCAGTTGCGGCGGGCCGCCCACCAGGTTCACGTTATAGACCGGGGCGAAGATTTCGCGCTTGTTGAACCCCCAGCCCGGCCAAAACATGATAAAAGCCACCAGAAGCAGATGAACCCCCAGGCTGACGAGAACTCCCCAGCCTATTTGTTCGCTGCTTTCCGGCATCAGCCATCGGGTCAGGGTAGCGGTCAAGACTTCTTCTTTTTCTTGGGCGGCGGCACCTTTTCCGGTTCGGTGACCATGCCAAGGTTATGCACGCCCGCCTTGCGGGTTTCGGCCAACACCTTAACCACCACGCCATAGGGCACGTCGCGATCAGCGCGTAGATAGACCCGGGTGCCCTTCTTGCGGGTCACGATGTTCTTTATTTTCTCGGCCAGGCCGTTCACCTCCACCGGGAACTCGTCCAAATAGAGCTTGCCCTCTTTGGTGACGCTGAGCATCAAAAGCTCTTCGTCCTGCTTCAAGGCCCCGGCATCGGTTTCGGGCAGTTTGACATCCAGGCCCTGGACCATCATGGGCGCGGTGACCATGAAAATGATCAACAGCACCAGCATGACGTCCACCAGGGGGACCACGTTGATCTCCCCCATGATGCGGCCCTTGCCCGTGGATACGCCAGCCATGTCTTAAGCTCTCTCGCTATCTGATTTGCGGCTCAACCGGTCTTTTGAGGCCCCCCTCATGCCGGCGCCGCTCATAAGGTTTTCTTTCCAGGCCGGTCCCGGCTTATTGGCTCATGCCAGCCGGGCGCACCGCGTCCACCGGCGGGCCCTTGCGCCGCATGACGTCGCGCTCCACCAGGTTCAAAAAGTCCTGGCTGAAGGAGTCCATCTCCGCTTCCAGCACCTGCAGCCGCCGGTTGAAGTGGTTGTAGAAAACCACCGCCGGAATGGCCGCGAACAGGCCGGTGGCCGTGGCCACCAACGCTTCGGCGATGCCCGGCGCCACGGTGGCCAGGTTGGCCGCGCCGGTGGCGCCTATGGAGCGGAAGGAATCCATGATGCCCCACACCGTGCCGAAGAGGCCGATAAAGGGCGCCGTGTTGGCGCAGGTGGCCAAAAAGGTCACCGCCTTTTGCAGCCGGGTGGCTTCCGAGCCCTGGCCGCGGGCCATGGCGCGCCGCAAGTTGTCCACCACCTCCCGCGGCAGGCCGCCATCGCCACTTAGGCGCATGACCTTGCCCAACTCGGTGTAACCCAGGCGGAAAACATTGGCCAAGGGGCTTTGGGTCAGGCCCCGGGTCTGGGAATAGGCGCTAGAAAGGCTGCCCGCTTCCCAAAAAAGGTTCTCGAACTCCTGGTTTTCCTTGCGCGCTGAGCGTATCACCTTGAATTTAGTGAAGATCACCGCCCAGGACAAGATGGAGAACAGCACCAGCAGCCAGAGCACAAACTGCACCACCAGGCCCGCGCTGAGCATCAACTCCCAAACATCGGTGCCCCGCCCGGCAGCCAAGGGCGCCTGCGCGGCCCAGGCAATGCCGCCAATCCCCAAGTTACCTAATAATCCCAAGATATAGTTGTCCATGTGTATACTATCCCATCATATTGGGGTAACTATAGGCATATCGGGGATTCAAAGTCAAGATTGGTACGGCTCCCCGGGTCCCTGGGTCACCCTTGGCCAGATTTTACGGCACCCCAAGCCATCCCGCCAGACGGCTTTAAAAAAAACCGTGAATTTTCCAAGGTTAATCCTGCCAATCCTGCTCAGGGCGCCGCCAGGCGGCCGCTTGCGCAAAAGTCCTGCAACCGGTAGGCTATAAAAATACATCGCCAGGAGGCAATGGATGAGCAAGATACAGGGCCTATTCCTGGATTTGGACGGCACTTTGGCCGACAGCATGCCGGTGCTCCGGCAAGTTTTCGGCAAGTTCTTAGAGACCCATGGCATTGTTCCCGACCCGGAGGAGTTCCGTGATCTGGCCGGGGTGCGGCTCCCGGAAATAATGGCGTTCCTGAAAAAGCGCTACGGTTTGTCCCAGGAGCCGGACCAGCTGGTGCACGAGTATCTGCTGGCAGTGGGGGGGCGCTACCAAAGCGACGCCAAGCCTGCGCCGGGAGCCCGCCGGCTTTTAAAAGCGGCCGGGGAACTGGGCGTGCGGGTGGCGGTGGTCACCTCCTCACCGCAAAAATTGGCGCTGGATTTTCTCACGGCCCACGGCCTGGCCGCTTATGTGTCCTTGGTGGTGAGTGCAGACCAGGTGCGCCGGGGCAAGCCTCACCCTGAGCCCTTTTTAACGGCCCTTGAAAAAAGCGGGCTTACGTCCGATCAGGGTTTGGCGGTGGAGGATTCCCCGGCCGGCGCCCATAGCGCCATGGGCGCGGGGCTTAGCACCTACGTCATCAGCCTTAACGGACCCCATGCTCAAGTGGACGGCGCCGCCGGCTACATTTCTCGGCTGGATGAGCTGGTGGGGCTTTTGGGCTGAAGCCGGGCGCCTGTTTTAGCAGGCTCCCGCAGGCTTGCACCTCATCTCGCCTTATGCAAAGGAAGGCACCATGACCCAGGTTCCAGACACGCACAGCAAAGCCATAGGTTACATCTTGTGGCTTTTCGGTTTCACCGGCTCGCACCGCTTTTACTTCGGCCGGCCCATCTCCGGCACCATCTACTTCTTCACCTTCGGCCTTTTATTGATCGGCTGGATCGTGGATCTGTTTTTGATTCCCGGCATGGAGCGCGAGGCCGAACTGCGCTTCAGGCCCGGCCCGGTGGACTACAGCCTGGCCTGGATTCTGCTGACTTTTTTGGGCGTGTTGGGTGTGCACCGCATGTACATGGGCAAATGGCTGACCGGCATTCTATATCTTCTCACCGGCGGCTTTTTCCTGATCGGCTACATCTACGATTTCTGGACCCTGAACGACCAGATCACGGTGCTGAACGCCAAGGCCTGAAACACCCGCGCAATAAAAGAACGCCCGCCGGGGAGACTGCCTAGTCGCGGTCTCCCCGGCGGGCACTTGCGGTCTATTCGGTTTTCACACGGGCGGCGCCGTCTTTCGTAGGCTCTACCCGCATAGGGAAGCGGATGCTTAAGCGCTGCTCCCCTTTGGCCAGCCCTAGCTCAAGGCCCGGCCCTCTCTGAATCCTGCTCCCGCGAAACCCGGACGGACTTACATCTTCATCCAGGAGTCGGAGTACAGGGTGTGGCCCAGAATGACGCGGGCGCCGCGCACGAACAGCTGGGCCGTCTCGTCGCTCACCTCTTCCGGAGAGGTGATTTCGCCGTCCTGCACCTTGTGCACCACTTCCACCAGGTCGGGGCGCTTGCCATGAGCGATGTCCAAAAGCAGCTCGTCCTCATAGTCGGCGATGCAGCTGAACATCCCGGCGCGCTCCAGCATGATCATGTAGATCTGGTTCAGGGGCTCACGCCAGGGGGTGCCGTTGGAGATGTTGCTCAGGCCGCACGCGCTCTTGGCGCCGGGGGCGATGTCCTGCAGCATCATCATGAAGTTCAGCGTGCTCATGAGCTGGGGCTGCTGGATGTTGACCGGGGTGATGATGGGGTCGACAAAGATCTGCTCGTTGGGTATGCCGGCCTCGTTGATCGCATAGCACAGCTCCACCGCCAAGGCGGCGCGCTCGTTCTCGTCGCGCGGCAGGCCCTCGGGACCCCACAGCAGCGCGATGACATCGGCTTTGTACTTGGCCGCGATGGGAATCATGGCCGTGTAGCGCTCGGGCCGGGCCATGATGGAGTTGACCAGGGCGGTGCCTTTGTGCACGGCCAGGCCAGCCTCGATGGCTTCGATGTTGGAGGTGTCCAGGGCCAGGGGGATGTCGGTCACCACTTCCTGCACCGTCTTGACCACCCACTCCATCAGCTCGGGGCCGCCCTTGCGTGCGGGTCCCAGGTTGATGTCGATCCAGTCCACGCCCTTGGCCGCTTCTTCCTTGGCCATCTTTTGGATGGGCTCGGGATTGCGGTCCTTGAAGGCCTGACCGATCTCTTTTTTAATAACGTTGAGGTTCTCGCCGATAATCTTCATGGGTTACCCCCTCGCGCTCTTTATTTGCGTTTTCCACCTCCGGCGAACACGCTGCCGAAGGCCGCCGGCCTTAAGTTGGCAGGGGCGGGACAGGTTGTCTCTCGCTAAAGGCTCCCGGCCCCCTTTGTCCCACCCCGGTCGTCCGGCGCTTTTACGCTGGAACCCAGCTTGGCGCCGTCCGTATCGTGGCGGGGATTACCCTTTTTTCAAATGCGGGGTGTCGGGGTCGGGCGGCGTCCAACGCCTCTCCCGCACCCAGGCTCCCCCTGCCCGCGCTCGCGCTCCGGCCTGCATAGAAGCCGGAGCCTAAGCCGGGCTATTATCAGGCAGACCATTCCTTGAGGAATTTGGCCAAATGGGCCGCCTCGCGCGGGCCGATCTGCACTTTCCAACCAGGCAGTTCCTCTTCCAGGTCGCCGGCGATGGCGGCGGCGTAGCCCGGGATGATGATGGACTTGTGGTTGATCTTCTCGTCGATGCCGCTCTTCTTCACGAACATGCCCACGTCGTCGCCGGAGAACTTGCCGGCGGCCCAAGCGGTCATGACCGACAGGCCCTCGGTGTCCTTGATCAACAGCCAGGTGGGCACCCGAGAGGACTCTATCTCGCCGGTGACTATGAAGTAGGTCAGCGAGAAGTTGGTGGTCACCGCCATGGGGCTGTCGGCATTGGGGCCGCCGATCTCGTAGATGCCCTGGGTCACGGTCATGGGCCGCTGCGGGTCGGTGAAGATATTCAGGCGCTCCAAGAGAAGCGCGAACACGCTTTCAGCGGTGATGTCGTCCATCACTACGATGCCCGCGTACTTGGGAATCAGAAGCGCCGCGGCCACGGTCTGCTCATGAAGGTCGGCGCCCATCTCGCTGGGGAAGCAGATGGTGGGGAAGCCGAGGGCCCGGTTGTTCTGCAAGGCGGCGCGGCGCACCGCCACGCTGTCTTGGAAAGCGCCCTTTATGTCGCGCGCGCCGGTATCGATAACGATATCCTTATAGCCCGCGTCGATGAGCTCCTGGGTGAGCGCCATGACCTCGTCAATGCTGGCGCCCTTTATGGCAAAGGGGCAGCCGCACTCGTGAGCCAAGGCTGCCATCTTGTCCAGGTTGGCCTGGTTGCCGGCGTAAAGCAGGGGCTTCTTGTCCTTTACGGCCTTGGCCACCGGCGCCATCACGGCCACATCCTCGCAGCCCAGGATCAGCGAAAAGTCGCTGTTATCCAGGACCGCCTTGGCCGCCGCCTCGAACTTGCCGGCGTCGCCGCTCTCGCATTTCACGAAAACCAGCTCGGGGCGCAGGTTGAGTCCCACGCGCTCCCACTGGAACTTGTTCCAGGTTTTCACCTTGTCCGCGATGTCGCCATCGGTGTCGCGCACCGTGGCGGCGATGCCGCAGGGGTTGAAGAAGGTCTTCTCGTGACGGAAGAGCACCGTCTCGCCGCCCACGGTAAGCGCGGTGTCGCCGGCCCCGAATTTAACCGGACGGATGGGAGGCGCGCTGGCTTCGGAAAGCTGCTCCCGGGCTTCGTCCGAGACGTAGGGGCAGGTGTCCAGCTCCGCCTTGCCCGCAGCCAAGTTCATGGCGAAGGCCAAACAGGTTGGCACTCCGCACTCCCCACAGTTGGTTTTAGGGAGAAGTTTGAAAATTTGTATGCCGGTCAGAGCCATGCTCCACTCCTTCCCGAATATCCCGCAATCAAAAGTAGTAGTCTTGGTCAGAAAGGGGGCCCCCTGGGCCGGGGGCCCCCTTATGCTTATTTGCTAACAGCTAACCCGTGATGGGATCCATGCTAATCGCAGGGTGGCCCACCTTTTTCAGGTGCTCCATCACCGACGCCTCGTCGATGCCCACGGTCTCATCGGCGATCATGTCGATGAGGTTGGGGACGCCCAACTCCTTGCCGCGGCGCTCCAGGCCGGCCCGCAGCTCTTCCTTCAGGCTCTTGGGCATCCACACCATGCGCAGGAGGCCGCCGTCGCCGGTGACAAATTTGCGCTGGATGATGTTGTATTTGGAATGGCCCACGAAGCCGGGGCTGGATTGACCGCCGCCCATGACGCCCGCCAGGGTGGTGAACTTCATGCCGCAGGGGGTCTCGCCCGTATAGTCGCGGTGCACGGTCATGATGCCGTTGGCCCCCGGCAGCACCGCCGCGATGCACTCGCAGCAGCCGCAGGTGGTCATGGGCTCGTAGACCATGCTGTAGAAGTTGTACTGTTTGACCTTCTGGCGCGAGGCCTTGTACACGAATTCGTTCACGCCCTTGAACATGCCCAGCTTGGCGTCCAGCACCTCGCCCTTTTGCACCGGCTGGTTGGGGCCGGTGGGGTTGATCTCAAAGGAGGCCTTGCAATCGAACCAGTTGTAAGCGCCGCAGAGGCCGGTGCGCTCGGGGCTCACCACGCAGACGTGAGAGGGAGCGAACGACTGGCAGAGGGTGCAGGAGTAGAAGGTCTCCTCGTCCTCGTCGGTCATGTTCTCCACGCGTTCGTCGCGCAGTTTATAAACCGCCCTTGCTTTCTCGGTTATCTTCTTGACTTCGGCGTCATCGGTGTAGAGGGTGACCTCCACCTTGTCCAAGATGCTGCCGAAGTCCTTGTGGAACATATCGTGCAAGATCTGGCCGATGTGTTTCAGCTCAAATCCCTTTTCCACGGCCGGACGGCCCAAGCGGATCCAGGCGATGTCGCGCTGGCCGATGTGCATGATGCCCTGGGCGTAGTTGATCAGGTGGTGGATCTGCCGCTCGAGGATGGGCTCGAAGTCCTTCTGCATCTTGCGGCCGGCCACCT